>JANMMN010000244.1:0-3981 GCA_031373405.1 Actinomycetes bacterium | reverse complement strand
CCCCCCCCCCCCCCCCCCACCCCCTCCACAAACCCCCCCCCCCCAATCAACCCCCCCAACCCACACTTCCCCGCCCCCCCCGCGGGGTTTGGGTGTTTACCCCCCCGGGCCGGTGGGGAGCGGGGGTGGGTCAACGCTGGTCGCGTGCGGCGACGAGGCGTGCGGCGTGGGTCCGGTAGGCTTCGGAACCCCGCAGGTGCGGTGCCGTCGCGAGCACCGAGCGACCCAGCGCCGGCGCCTCCGCGAAGCGGACCGACCGCGCGATCGGCGGGTCGAGCACCGGGACGTCGTAGCGCGCGGCGATGTCGGCAAGCACGGCCTTCGCGTGCGCGGTCCGGCCGTCGTACATCGTGGGCAGCACACCGCTGATCCGCAGACGCGGGTTGATGACCCGGGCGACGTCGTGCACGGTCTCGATGAGCTGGCCCACGCCGCGGTGCGCGAGGGTCTCGCACTGCAGCGGCACGATCACGTCGTCGGCGGCGGTGAGCGCGTTGACGGTGAGGATCCCGAGGGTGGGCGGGCAGTCGAGGATGATCCAGTCGTAGTGCGAGCGGAGCTCGGCCAGCGCGTCGTCGAGGGTGTGCTCGCGCCCCCCACGGGTGAGCAGGGTGGCCTCGACCTGGGCCAGCTCGATGGACGCCGGCAGCAGGTCGACACCGTCCTCCGTGGCCAGCACCACATCGCGGGCGGACACCGCGCCCGCGAGCACGTCGTGCAGCGAACGAACCAGGTCCTCCGGGTCGATGCCGAGCGAGAACGTGAGGCACGCCTGCGGGTCGAGGTCGACGAGCAGGACCTCCTCGCCGAGCTCGGAGAGGGCGACACCGAGCGAGGCGACGGTCGTCGTCTTGCCGACCCCGCCCTTCTGGCTCGCCACCGCGATGGTCCGTGCCATCCGCCACTCCCTGCCCCGATGGGCACCCGAGTGGTGCCCGGGCGTCCCTGCGCTCCGTAGTCTGCCGTCCGTGAGCACCCCGCCGTTCCTCGCCCTGCCGGAGTCCGCCCGATCCGTGACCCTGGCCACCTCGCGCGGCCCGTTGGCCGGCATCGGGATCGAGCCCTCCGTCGTCTCCCGCGGGGTCGTCGTCATGGTGCCCGGGTTCACCGGATCGAAGGAGGACTTCATCGCCGTGCTCGAGCCGCTGGCGGTGCGCGGCTGGGCTGTGGTGGCCTACGACCAGCGTGGGCAGTACGAGTCGTCCGGGCCCGACGACGAGGGCGCGTACACGCTCGGCGCCCTGGCCGAGGACC
Organism: Actinomycetes bacterium; assembly: GCA_031373405.1. GTDB lineage: Bacteria > Actinomycetota > Actinomycetes > S36-B12 > CAIYMF01 > Longivirga. The sequence goes on along the minus strand of JANMMN010000244.1, from coordinate 2,727 downwards.
TGCTCGATGTCGTCGAGGGCATCAGCCACTCCCCCGTGCACGTGGTCGGGCACTCCTTCGGCGGTCTCGTCGCACGCGAGGCTGCGCTGGCCTCGGGCGGTGCCCGGTTCGCCTCGCTCACCCTGCTGTGCTCAGGCCCGGGATCCCTGCCGCCGTCGCACCACGACGGGCTCGGTGCCATGCGCTCCGCCCTGCCGCACGTGCCGCTGGGGACGATCTACGACGTCAAGGAGTCGGCCGACCGCGAAGGCGGCTGGGCGCCACCGAGCGCCGAGATCGAGGAGTTCATGCGGCGGCGGTTCGTGACGACGAACGCCTGGGCGCTGCGTGCCAAGGCAGGGATCCTGGTCGACACCCCGGACCGCACCGACGAGCTCGCCGCACTCGCGGCCGACGGGCTGCCCGTGGCGATCGTCTACGGGCCCCACGACGATGCCTGGACCACCGCCGAGCAGGACCGGGTCGCCGCGGCCCTGGGCACGACTGCTGTCGTCGTACCCGGCACCGGGCACTCACCTGCAGCCGAGGACCCGGAGGCCGCGGCCGAGGCGCTGGACCTGGTGCTCTCGGGTTTCGCGGCCACCGACGCTGGGTAAGCGTCACCTGTGGCTCATCTGCGTCTCGCGCTCGACCACGCCCCGGAGTCCGTGCCCACCGCTCGACGGGGCGTCGTCGCTTTCCTGCACGCGACCTGGCCTGACCACGCCACTGACGTGGAGGTCACCGACCTCGTCGACGACGCGGCGATCGTGGTGAGCGAGCTCGTGGGCAACGCCGTACGCCATGGCCGGCCGCCGGTGCAGCTCGACCTGGTGGCGATGGCGCTCGACGGTCACCGCACCGTGCGCATCGCCTGCCACGACGGCGGCCCGTGGGACGGCACGCCGTCCGGGCCCGACAGTGGTCGAGGGTTCCTCATCGTGCGCCAGCTCGCCGAGATGACGATCGACGCCGATCTCGAGAGCACCACCGTCGCTGCGACCCTCGTGCGCGGCGCAGCGGCCACGGGTCAGAGCCGGTCGGCGAAGAAGGACAGCACCCGGTCATCGTGACCGGGCAGCGTCTCGTGCTCGAAGTCCGGGTAGAGCACGACCTCCTTGGGCGACCGGATCCGGTTGTACGCCGCGAACTGCGTCGACGGCGGGCACACGGTGTCCATCAGCCCGGTGCCCATGAGCACCGGCGCAGTGATCCGGTCGGCGAGGTGCGCGACGTCGATGTAGCCCAGGGTCCGGAAGATCTCCTCGACCCGCGCGTGCGTCGGGTCGGAGCGGCGGAGGTAGGCGCGCAGCTCCTCGTACGCGTCGGTCGCGAGGTCCATCTCCCAGGTGCGCAGGAAGTCGCTGAGGAACGGGTAGACCGGGGCGGCCGCGGCGACGCGTGGCTCGAGGGCCGCGCAGGCGAGGGTGAGACCGCCGCCCTGTGACGCGCCGGTCACCCCGATCCGGGCGGCGTCGACCTCGGGCAGTGCCATGAGGATGCGGGTGACCTGCACGCAGTCGAGGTAGATCGCCCGGAAGGCGAGGTTGCGCGGGTCGTCGTCGAGGCCGCGCACGATGTGCCCGCTGAGCGTCGTCCCGTGCGGGCTGCCGGCGTCGTCGGAGCGTCCGCCCTGGCCGCGCACGTCGAGCGCGACCACCGACCAGCCCTGCGCGAGGTAGGGCAGCAGCGAGAACCATGCGGGGCTCGCGGCGGAGTAGCCGTGGAACACCACGACGGCCGGGTGTGGTGCGACCGCACCCCGGGGTCGGAGGTACTTCGCGTACACCCGGGCTCCACGTACTCCCGTGAACGACAGGTCGTGGCACTCCGCGAGCGGCGAGGGGTGGGCGACCGGCTCGAGCCGCACGTCGCCGTCGACGGCGTCGAGCTCGGCTAGGGCATCGGCCCAGTAGGCCGCGTGGTCGTCGGGGCGCGGGTTGCGACCGGTGTAGGTGCGCAGCTCGTCGAGCGGCAGGTCGAACGCGGGCATCGGCGCTCCTTGATCAGGCGTTGTGCGGCGAGGTCTCGGTGGTTGCGGCCGCCGAGTCGGCCAGACCGCTCCAGGTCGAGATCTGTGACGAGGACTCCCGCCCCTCCGGGCACCAGCGTCGGTAGTCGCACCACGAGCACCCCGGACCGGGGTTGGCGGGGAGCACCGCATCGATCGCCTCGATCGCGTCTGCGTCCCCGGCGGCCGCGTCCTCGGCCCGCTCGGCCAACGACGTGGTCCACCGCTCCTGGGCCCGCGACGCCTCCTGGGCGATGGCCTCGGCCCGTCCGAGGTGACGCTCGAGCGACTCCTCGGTGTGCTCGTGCGCCGCGACCGTGCCGGTCGGCAGGTGGTGCAGCTCGACCCGGCGCGAACGCAGCCGAAGCGTGCGACGGGCAGCGACGACGTAGACGGCGAGGGCGAGCGAGGAACGCGCGTCGTTGTCGTCGTGGGGTCGGCGTCCGGTCTTGTTGTCGATGATGACCAGCTCCTCGCCGCCGTCGTCGCTGCGACGCCGGTCGATACGGTCGACGCGGCCGGAGAGCGCCATGCCGTGCGTCGCCGTCGACACCGTTCGCTCGACGCCGGCTGGCTCGTCCTGCGGGTCGAGCGTCGCGGCGTACTCCGCGGTCATCGCCGCCGCCCGACCCCGCCACTCGTCGGCCTGCCGGTCGTCACGGAAGCCGTCGATGAGCCAGCTGCGCTCGACGAGGTCGGCCGCGGCCCCCGGCGTACGGCCCTCGACCGGGAGCAGC
>JANMMN010000228.1:0-4514 GCA_031373405.1 Actinomycetes bacterium | reverse complement strand
GCCATGACCGTCGCGACAACGGTGTCGTGGGTGAGCGCACCACGCTCGCGCATCGCGATGCCGAGGATCGCCAGCACGTGGTCGCCGTCGACGACGGCGCCGTTCGCGTCGACGGCGGGGCACCGGGGGGCGGGCCCGTGGAAGGCGACACCGGGGCCCGCTCCGGGGGGGTCCTCGGCCGCCTTGAGGTCGCCGAGATGCGTGGAGCCACACTTGTCGTTGATGTTGAGGCCATCGGGCTCGGTGTGGATCTCGATCACCTCGGCGCCCGCGCGGCGCAACGCCTCGGGTCCGACGATCGAGGCAGCACCGTTCGCGCCGTCGACGACGACGCGCAGCCCGGCCAGGCTGTGCGGCACCGTCGAGAGGAGATGGTCGACGTACATCTGCGCACCCTCGGAGTGGTCGGTCACCCGGCCCACGCCCGCACCGGTCGGGCGCTCCCACTGCTCGCGCATGCGCGCCTCGATCGCGTCCTCGACGTCGTCGGCGAGCTTGTGACCGCCACGGGCGAGCAGCTTGATGCCGTTGTCGGGCATCGGGTTGTGGCTCGCCGAGAGCATGACACCGAGGTCGGCGTCGAGCTCAGCGGTCAGGAACGCGACCGCGGGGGTCGGGAGGGCGCCCACCCGCCACACGTCCACTCCCGCGCTGGCCAGCCCGGCCACGACGGCAGCCTCGAGGAACTCGCCGCTCGCACGCGTGTCGCGCCCCACCACGGCCACCGGACGGCGCTCGTCGTGACCGGCGAAGGCGCCGACGTCACCGAGCACGTGCGCCGCGGCCACCGAGAGGTCGAGCGCGATCTCCGCCGTGAGATCGGCGTTGGCCAGGCCTCGTACGCCGTCGGTCCCGAACAGTCGACCCACGTGACACACCTCGCTGCAGGCCCGACGGCGCGGGCGGTGACAAGCCGATGCCCCGGAGCGTAGCCCCGGGGCATCGGTGACGGACGGGTGAGCGGGATTGCGGTCCCGCTCGTCGCTCGCTGAGCGCTTCGAGTGTTCGCCCTCGCGCTGAGCGCTTGCTGTGTTCGCCCTCGGCTTCGCCTCGGGCTCAACTCTCACGCACGCTCGGACGACCCGAGCAAGCTCGGCTCGTCGCTCGCTTAGCGCTTCGAGTACTGCGGCGCCTTGCGGGCCTTCTTGAGGCCGTACTTCTTGCGCTCCTTGATCCGCGCGTCGCGGGTCAGGAAGCCGGCCTTCTTCAGTGCCGGCCGGTACGCCTCGGTGTCGATCTCGTTGAGGCCGCGGGCGATGCCGAGTCGCAGCGCACCGGCCTGGCCGGTGATGCCGCCACCGGAGATGCGGGCGATGACGTCGAAGCGGTTCTCGAGGTCGAGGGTCTTGAACGGCTCGTTGACGAGCTGCTGGTGCACCTTGTTGGGGAAGTACCCCTCGAGGGTGCGCCCGTTGACGACCCAGCGGCCGGTGCCCGGGACGAGTCGCACGCGGGCGATCGCCTCCTTGCGGCGGCCGGTGGCGTTCGCGGGGGCGATTGTCGCCTCGCGGTGCGTCACGGCGATCGCCGAGGTGGGGGTCTCGGAGGTGTAGTTGCCCTCGATGACCTCAGCGGCCTCGACGGAGTCGTTCTCGGTGGTCTCGGCGACGGTCTCGCTCACGCCCACGGTCCTTTCATCTCTGGTGTTGCCGTGGCGCTCACTGCGCGACCTGCGTGATCTGGAACGGCTGGGGCTGCTGAGCGGCGTGCGGGTGCTCTGACCCCGCGTACACCTTCAGCTTCTTGATGACCTGTCGACCGAGCTTGTTGTGGGGGAGCATGCCCTTGACGGCCTTCTCCACCGCACGACGCGGGTTGGACTCCAGGAGGTCGACGTAGGAGGTGGCGCGGAGACCGCCCGGGTAACCCGAGTGGCGGTACTCCATCTTCTGCTCACGCTTGTTGCCCGTGAGCGCGACCTTCTCGGCGTTGATGATGATCACGAAGTCGCCGCCGTCGATGTGCGGGGCGAACGTCGGCTTGTGCTTGCCGCGCAGCAGCGTCGCTGCCTGCGTGGCGAGGCGGCCGAGGACGACGTCGTTGGCGTCGATGATGTGCCACTGCCGCTCGATGTCGGCCGGCCGGGGGGTGTACGTGCGCATAGACGTCGCACCTGTTCTCGCTCGTCGGGACTGGGACTCTGCACGCGCCGAGGACCGAAGGGTCGCCGGTGCGCCGTACTGGGGGCCATCCCTGACACCCAGGCCGCGCTTCCCCCGAGCGCCCCGAAGGGCGCGCCCAGGTGGGCACAGCAGGCCACCAGGGTACCGGGACCCCCGTACGCCCTCCAAATCCACGATCCCGACCGCCCTGACCTCCCCCGAGAGGCCACCAGGGCCCGTTGACTGTGCCATGAACCGCGGATACGGAAGCCCACACCTCATTCGACGCACATGGGCGGGCGCCGCGGGGTCAGGGGCGGGTGGGGCGGGACTCGTCCCAGACCGGGTCGGGCACCTCTCGGACGGTTCCGTCGGCGGAGAACACGATGTAGCGGTCGAAGCCCCGCGCGAACCACCGGTCGTGCGTGACGGCCAGCACGGTGCCCTCGAAGGCGGCCAGACCCTCCTCCAGCGCCTCCGCGCTGGCCAGGTCGAGGTTGTCGGTCGGCTCGTCGAGGAGCAGCAGGGTCGCTCCGGACAGCTCGAGCAGCAGGATCTGGAACCTCGCCTGCTGACCGCCGGAGAGTGACTCGAAAGTCTGCTCCGAGGCGTGGGCCAGCTCGTAGCGATCGAGCTTGCGCGCCGCGAGCTCGCGGCCCATGCCGTCGCGGTGGTCGTCACCGCGGTGCAGGACCTCGAGCAGGGTCCGGCCCACCAGCTCGGGGTGCTCGTGCGTCTGGGCGAACCAGCCCGGCCGCACCCGGGCGCCCAGCTTCGCGACGCCGGCGTGGTTCACCGCGCTGATCGGCACCTCGCCCACGGGGCGGTGCTCGACGTCGGGGTCGCTGCCGCCCGCGGCGAGCAGCCGCAGGAAGTGCGACTTGCCCGACCCGTTCGCGCCGAGCACGGCGACCCGTTCGCCGAACCACACCTCGAGGTCGAACGGCTTCATCAGCCCGGTGAGCTCGAGGCCCTCGCACACGACGGCGCGCTTGCCCGTGCGCCCGCCGGTGAGCCGCATCCGCAGGGTCTGCTCCCGCGCGATCTCCTGCGGGGGCCCGGCCTCCTCGAACTTCGCGAGCCTGGTCTTGGCCGCCTGGTAGCGGCTGGCGAGCCCGTCGTTGTACTTGGCCTTGATCTTGTACATGAGCACGAGCGCCTTGAGCTTGGCGTGCTCCTCGTCCCACCGTCGACGCAGCTCCTCAAGGCGCGCGAAGCGGTCCTTGCGGGCCTGGTGGTACGTCGCGAAGCCGCCACCATGGGTCCACGTGGTGTTGCCGGCCGCACCGAGCTCGACCGTCACCACCAGTGTCGCGGTGCGGGCCAGCAGCTCCCGGTCGTGCGAGACGTAGAGCACCGTCTTGGGCGACTCGGCGAGGCGCTGTTCGAGCCATACCTTGGCGGGCACGTCGAGGTAGTTGTCGGGCTCGTCGAGCAGGAGGACCTCGTCGGGTCCCCTCAGCAGGGCCTCGAGCACGAGCCGCTTCTGCTCACCGCCGGACAGCGTGCGGGTCTCGCGGTACTTCGCCTTCTCGTACGGGAGCCCGAGCGCCGCGACCGTGCAGACGTCCCAGAGGACCTCGGCGTCGTACCCGCCGGCGTCGGCCCACTCGCTGATCGCATGGGCGTAGGCCATCTGGGTGCGTTCGGAGTCGTCGTCCATCAGCGTGAGCTCGGCGCGGTCGAGCGCAGCGGCAGCAGTGCGGACCCGCGGCGGCGAGACCGACACGAGCAGGTCGCGCACGGTCGACTCGTCGCGCACCTGGCCGATGAACTGGCGCATGACGCCGAGCCCGCCGGAGCGGATCACCGCGCCGTCCTGGGCGTCGATGTCGCCGGCGACGAGCCGCATCAGCGTGGTCTTCCCCGCACCGTTCGCGCCGACGAGCGCGACCTTGGCACCGTCGGCCACGCGGAAGCTCACCTCGTCGAGCAGCACCCGCCCGTCCGGGAGCGTGTGCGTGACCTTGGCGACCTCGACGTGACCCACGAGGAGACATTCTCGCTCGCGAAGGCCTCGTTGCCACCATCGGTTTCCTCGATGGCGACGGATCGGTGCCGACGGCTCACCCAGCAAGTTCTGGCCGACCGGGTCGGCATCCACGTCTCCCAGCTACGACGCTATGAAGCTGGCACCAACCAGCCCACCCTCGACGTGCTGCGCAACCTCGCCCTGGCCCTGTCGGTCAGCACCGACGCGCTCGTGTCGACGACACCGAACGCGGCCCCCAGAACGCCACCCTGCGCCTGCGCATGGAAGCCCTCGACCACCTCGACCCCGACGAGCAGAACGCCGTCCTGGCCATGATCGAAGGCGCCCTGCTCCGACACCAAGCCCGGCGGATCGGCCTCAGCCAACCCGCCGCGAGCTGAACCAGCCGCGACACGCCGTCCTCGTCGAACTTCCCGAAC
>JANMMN010000227.1:0-7988 GCA_031373405.1 Actinomycetes bacterium | reverse complement strand
GGGGGCGCTGCCTGTCGCGCTCCTCGTGGTGGGCCACTAACTCGGCGAGCCGGGCCTCGCGCGGGTCGCGCACGACGTCGCCGGAGTCGCCCTCGGTGAGCCCGAGCCTCGCTCGGACGGCTTCCGCGATCGCCCAGAACGAGACCCCCTCGCCGTAGGACAGGCAGCGCCCCCGGTGCCAGCGCACGGTCTGGGTGAGTCCGTCGGCGTACTTCTCGAACTCCCACGCGAGCCGCGACTTGCCGATGCCTGCCTCGCCGTCGAGCACCACCAGCCTCGGGCGCTGCGACTCGGCGGTGGAGTGGAAGAGCTCCTTGAGCAGGCGCAGCTCGCGGTCACGGCCGGTCAGTGGTGCCTCGAGCCCGTCGACCCGCTGTCCGCCCCCGACCTCGGCGACGACGGTGACTGCGGAGAAGAGCCGCATCGGCTCGGACTTGCCCTTGAGGTCGTGCAGCCCGGTGTCCTCGTAGGCGATCGCGGCTGCGGTGAGACCGCGGGTGGCGTCATCGACGTACACACAGCCCGGCTCGGCGGCGGACTGCACCCGCGCGGCGGTGTTGACGGCGTCGCCGGCCACCATGCCCTCAGCGGTCGCGCCGAGAGTGACTGCGACCTCACCGGTCACCACGCCGACGCGGAGGCGCAGACCGGGGGCGCCGACGTCGTCACCGAGCGCGGCGACGAGGGCGACGAGCTCGAGCCCCGCGCGGACAGCGCGCTCGGCGTCGTCCTCGTGCGCGGTCGGCACTCCCCACACGGCCATGACGGCGTCGCCGATGAACTTCTCGACCGTTCCGCCGTACCGGCCGATGACAGTGCGGCACTCGGCGAAGTAACGCGAGAGCAGCTCGCGCACCTCCTCGGCATCGCGGCTCTCCGAGAGCGGCGTGAAGCCGACCAGGTCACCGAAGAGCACCGAGGTGACACGGCGTTCCGCCACCGGGGCGACCCCGGACCTGGGAGCAGGAGCAGAGTCGACTTCCCTACCGCACTCGGCGCAGAACCTGCCCCGATCGGCCGGAGTGCCGCACGACGGGCAGCCGCGCTGAGCCGCTGGAGCACCGCACTCGGGGCAGAACTTGGCACCAGCGGGCAGGTCGGCGGCACAGCTGGGGCAGGCGCTCATGCACACCTCCTGCTGGGCGACGAGCAGACGATGGACCCTGTCCGTGCGCTTCGTGATATCCGGACCTTAACGAGCGCAGGGCACCAGCCGGGCCGAACAGACGGTAAATCCGGATCACCACCTCGGGTCGCCGCCCGTACCGAGCCCGCTACCGGGCCCCCGAACCGACGGGTCGCCAGTCATCGAGGCGTGCGAGCCAGCCGTGGGCACCCATCTCGGTGTAGGTGGCGCGCGCCTGCGCGACGAGCGAGTCGGCGTCGCCGGCGCGACCCTGCGTCACCAGCCACCTCGCTAGGTCCTCCTGGGCCTGGGCGCGCATACCGACAGCGCCGAACGCGTCCAGCGCCGCGATCCCCGTACGGATCTCGGACTCCACCTCGCGAGGGTCGTCTCCCCTCAGCCCAGCGACGAGACCTCGGAGCCAACGCCACTGCGCGGCGACCGCGGGTGACACGATGCCTGCGGCGGCGCTCTCGACCGGCGCCAGCATGCGCTCGGCGCGGGCGACGTCCCCCGCCGCCACGCTGGCGCGCACCAGAAGCGGCCAATACACCATGAAGTCGTCGTCGATCCCCATCGTCGACACCAGGACCGGAAGGCACTGCTCCGCAAGATCGGCGGCCCGCTCGTGATTGCCGTCCCGCAGGGCGTGCTGGATCAAGCCGTCCGCCAGAAGGACGAACTCGCCCTCCTGGCCGCTATCTCCGAGATCAGGCACTTCGAGCAGCGGCAGTCCGCACGCGTCGGCGACCCTGTTCTCCAGCTGCCGCATCACCAGGCGCAGCAACGGGATGGACATCCACGAGCGCGCATCGTCGATGACCTCCGAGGCCTGCGCGAGCCGCCCCGAGAGCCACAGCGAGATCGTCAGGTTGACCGTGGTGTAGTCGATGAGCCCGACGACCCCGGCGCGACGGGCCACGTCGACTCCTTCGCGGCCGGTCTCCTCGGCCGCGCGGAGGTCGCGGCTCGCGTACAGCGACGCAAGGTTGTTCAGGGACTGGGCGAGCACGCTGAGGAGATCATGCTCGCGCCCCAGCCTGGCCGCTCCCTCGACCAGCGCCCTGGTCATCTCCGGCAGGCCGGCAGTTTGGTAGGCGTTTCCGATGGCGAGCATGGCCCGGGCGATGTGCTCCGGGACTCCGTTGGCCTCCGCCCAGCGGATGCGGCGATTCACGACCTCCCAGGCCTCGTCGGCACGCCCGAGGCTGGAGTAGGCCATTCCGAGACCCATGCTGAGCTCGATCAGCGCAAGCTCGGCGCCGGGCACGTCGAGCAGCATGTCCCAGCGAGGCCGGGCCGTCGCGATCGCCCCGAGGGGGTCACCCGCGAGCTGCATGCAGACACCCTGGGCACCGACCGCGCGTCCTGCTTCGAGAGGCAAGCCGAGCGAGTCGTAGATCTGCGCGGCGGCGGCGGCCAGGTCACGGCCACCCGGGTAGTCGCCCGCGTCACTCGCCGCCGAGGCTGCCTCGAACGTGAGCCGGCCCTGGTCCGCAGGATCGGTCGCCCGGGCGAGTGCGGCGGTGAACAGGCGACGAGCCTCGGCCATCGATCCGAGCGCCCGGGACCGACGGGCGGCCTTCTCCAGCAGCGCACAGGCCCTCGTCCCCAGCTCGGCGACGTCGGCGTCTCCCGAGGAGGAGGAGTCAGCCGCGTCGAGCAGGTGCTGGCCGATCACCATGGCGAGGTCGCCGTCCGCGTCGGGGAGGCCTGTCATGAAATCGGCGACGGCGAGGTGGCGTGCCTTGCGGTCACGCCGGGACTGGGTGCCGTAGACGACCTGTCGGACGACGGACTGCACGAAGCGGAACTGACCACGATCGGAGGCGAACCGGTCCTGCTGAACCGCCAGGATCTCTTTGCGCTGCAACGACTCCAGGCACGGGCCGAGAACCGCCGGGTCGTTCCCGAGCGCGAGAAGCCCGTCCTGGTTGAACACCGCGCCCAACACGCTCGCGTCGGCGACGACGCGTCGCTCGTCAGGGGAGAGCGTGTCGATGCGGGCCGCGACGAGGGCCTGCAGCGAGGCGGGCGCGCCGATCGCGTCGAGGTCGAGGTCGGCCCCGTCGGACAGGACATAGCGGCCCTCGCGCGGGACTACGGCATCACGGTCGATGAGGGCGCGCACGGTCTCGACCGCGAACAGCGGCACTCCCTCCGCCCGGCCCACGAGCGCCGCGCGCGACCCGGACGAGAGGCCGACGACGAGGCCGTCGACGAGGTTCGCCATCGCATCGTCGTCGAGCGGGTCGAGTCGGATCACCGAGGTACGACGCCCGCCGAGCCCCGGGCGACGCCCGAGCAGCTCAGGGCGCGCGAGCGCGAGGACGAAGATGGCGGACCGCGCGTTCGCGAGCAGGTGCTCGAGGAAGTCGAGGAGGGCGTCGTCGGCGTGCTGGGCGTCGTCGACGACGAGGACCACGGAGTCCGAGTCGGAACCGACCCGCTCGAACCACGTCGTCCAGGCGATGAACAGCTCCGGGCGGGAGAAGTCGCCCGGCGAGCCGGCTCGCACCAGCGCAGCCAGTCGCGGGCGCAGCCAGTCACGCTCCTCGACGTCAGGCACAAACGTGGCGAGACCAGCGTCGAGCTTGTCGGACACGACCTCGCCGGAGTCGCCCTCGGTCAGGTCGAGCCGGGCCCGCACCGCCTCGGCGAGCGGCCAGAAGGCCACGGCGTCACCGTAGGACAGGCAACGACCACGGTGCCACCGCGTGGTTGCCGCGAGGCCGTCGGCGTACTTCTCGAACTCCCACGCGATGCGCGACTTGCCCACGCCGGCCTCACCGTCGAGCACGACCAGGCGCGGGCGTTGCGACTCCTCGGTGGAGTGAAAGAGCTCCTTGAGCAGCCGCAGCTCCCGGTCTCGACCCGTGAGCGGAGCCTCGAGCCCGTCGACGCGTTGCCCGCCCCCGACCTCCGCGACGACGGCGCGCGCCGCATAGAGGCGCATCGGCTCGGCCTTGCCCTTGAGCTCGTGCTCCCCCGTGTCGTCGTAGGCGATGGCGGCTGCGGTCAGCGAGCGCGTGGCGTCGTCGACCCAGACCGTGCCCGGGTCGGCCGCGCTCTGCACCCGAGCCGCGGTGTTCACGGCGTCGCCGGCCACCATCCCCTCGGCCGTGGCTCCGACAGTGACGGCCACCTCGCCGGTGACGACGCCGACCCGCATCGTGAGACCGGGTGCCCCGATGTCGTCGCCCAGGCCGGCGACGACCGACGCCAGCTCGAGGCCCGCGCGCACAGCACGCTCTGCGTCGTCCTCGTGCGCCACGGGCACACCCCACACCGCCATGACCGCATCGCCGATGAACTTCTCGACCGTGCCGCCGTAGCGACCGATCACAGTGCGGCACTCGGAGAAGTAGCGAGAGAGCAGCTCGCGGACCTCCTCGGCGTCGCGGCTCTCCGAGAGCGGTGTGAACCCCACGAGGTCACCGAAGAGGACCGAGGTGACCCGGCGTTCTGCGACCGGCCGCTCGACCTTCCCGGCACCAGCGGGATCGGCGTCGAGTGCCGAGCCGCAGTCGCCGCAGAACTTGCCCCGGTCGGCGGGCGCACCGCACGAGGGACAGGCGCGTGCGACGGGCGTGCCGCACTCGAGGCAGAACCGCGCATGGGTGGGCAGGTCCGAGGAGCAGCTCGCGCAGACGGTCATCGGCCCCTCCGGCGCACACCATCCGGCCGCGGCATCCCGCGGCGCGTGACACCGTGCGCTCGCACGATAACCGGACTCGCCCGCACACGTCCGCCGTTCAGACGCATGCCATTGGCGCTGTTGTCGCTGAGGCGCAGCTCTCCAACGACCGCACAGTGCCGTGCGGGTGTGCTGCATCCAGGCGGCCGGGCCTGGCGGAAGAGGGGTCAGGAACCCTTCCCTCCCCCTCCAGGAGCACTCATGCGTATCGCCCGGAAGATCGCCGCCCTCGCGGCCGGAACCGCCCTCGTCGCGGGTTCGATGCTCGCCGCTGCACCCGCCGCCTCCGCCGGCGGAACGACCGGCGGCCAGAAGGTCGTGGACGCTCTTGTCGCAGGCTATGGCGACGGGAGCAACGGCAACCCCTACGACTTCCAGATCGTGACGACAGCCGTCATCAGGACCGAGCTCGTACCGACCCTGGCCAGCCTGGACGGCATCACGGTGTTCGCGCCGAACGACCGTGCCTTCGAGGTGCTCGCGAACAAGCTGGGGCTCCTCGGCCCGAACTACCGCTACGGCGCCACCGTCGACGAGGACAAGATCGTCGCGGCGCTCCTGACCCTGCCGAACGCAGTCGCCACGATCAAGGCGATCGTGCTCTACCACGTCTTCACCGGCGGAGCCGTCGACGGCGCAGCCGCCACCGCGCTCCCGGTCTTCGGCACCAGGCTGATGATGGCCAACGGGCAGAAGCTCGGCATCACCAACTTCACCCGCTTCACCGGCACGCCGACGCTCATCCTCGGCGACAAGGACGGCAGCTTCTTCAACGACTACGTCGTCAAGAGCAAGGTAGACGTGATCAAGGTGCCCGGGGCGGTCGTGCACGGCATCAGCGACGTCCTGCTCCCGACCCTCTGACACCGTCACATCTGTGCATCCCGCTGGTGCTGTTGTCGTGTAGCTGCGTCTATCCGACACCAGCACCAGCGGCGTGCCGGGTCGAGAGGTTGAGGAGCATGCGGTGGTTGCCGAGGGTGTTGGGCTTGACCCGCTCGAGGTCGAGGAACTCCGCGACACCCTCGTCGTAGGACTGCAGCAGCTGCTCGAAGACGTCGTGCTCGACCGGGGTGCCGTCGATCTCGACGAACCCGCGACGGGCGAAGAACTCGGTCTCGAAGGTCAGGCAGAAGACCCGCTTCACGCCGAGGTCGCGCGCCCGCTCGACGAGGTGATCAAGGAGCACGCCGCCGACCCCCTTGCCTCGCAGCGCAGGGTCGACCGCCACCGTGCGCACCTCGGCGAGGTCCTCCCACATCACGTGCACGGCACCGCACGCCACGACCGCGCCGTCGAGCTCCCCGACGACGAACTCCGGGACCGCCTCGAAGAGCGTCACTGTCGCCTTCGAGAGCAGGCGACGGTCGGGTGCGTAGGTGTCGACGAGGCGCCGGATGTCGCGGACGTCGGCGGTGCGCGCCGGGCGGACCACCAGCCGCGAGGCAGGGCTCATTCCGGCTTCACCAGGGGAAACAGGATCGTCTCGCGGATGTTGAGCCCGGTGAGGTTCATCAGCAGCCGGTCGATGCCCATGCCCACGCCACCCGTGGGAGGCATCCCGAACTCGAGCGCGCGCAGGAAGTCCTCGTCGACCTGCATCGCCTCGGGGTCGCCGCCGGCCTTGAGCAGCGACTGCGCGACGAGGCGCTCGCGCTGGATCACCGGGTCGACGAGCTCGGAGTACCCGGTGCCCTGCTCGGTGCCGTCGATGTAGAGGTCCCACTTCTCCACCACTCCGGCATGCTCGCGGTGCGCGCGCACGAGCGGCGAGGTGTCCTCGGGGTAGTCGAAGACGAACGTCGGCCTCGTCAGGTGGTCGACGACGTGGTGCTCGAGGAGCTCCTCGACGTACTTGCCGGGCACCCAGGTGTGGTGCGGCTCGATGCCGACGGCCGCGCAGAGTGCACGGAGCTCGTCGACGGTCGTCGACGGCGTGATCTCGCGACCCACCGCCTCGGAGACGGCCGGGTAGACCGAGATCTCGTCCCACTCGCCCGCGAAGTCTCGCTCGGCGCCGTCGAATCGCGTGAACTGCAGCGAGCCGTAAGCCGCGAGGGTCGCTTCCTGGATCAGCTCGCGGGTCATCCGTGCGTTGTCGCGGTAGTCGGCGTACTCCTCGTAGAACTCCAGCATCGCGAACTCGGGCGAGTGGGTGGAGTCGGCGCCCTCGTTGCGGAAGTTGCGGTTGATCTCGAAGACCCGCTCGAGACCGCCGACGATGCAGCGCTTGAGGAACAGCTCGGGGGCGATGCGCAGAAAGACGTCGAGGTCGAAGGCGTTGGCGTGCGTGACGAACGGACGGGCGGTCGCACCCCCGTGCATCGTCTGCAGCATCGGCGTCTCGACCTCGAGGAAACCGCGGCGCGCGAAGCTCTCCCGCAGTGCGGCCACCACCGCGACGCGCATCCGGGCGACCTCGCGCGCCTGCGGGCGCACGATGAGGTCGACGTAGCGCTGCCGGACCCTGGTCTCCTCGGCCATCGGCTTGTGCTCGACCGGCAGCGGGCGCAGCGTCTTGGCCGCGAGCTGCCACGAGTCGACGAGCACGCTGAGCTCGCCGCGGCGCGAGGTGATCACCTCACCGCTCACCGCGACGTGGTCGCCGAGGTCGACGTCGGACTTCCACGCCGCGAGCCGCTCCTCGCCGACCCGGTCGAGGGAGATCATCGCCTGGATCTCCGCTCCGCCACCGGCGCGCAGCGTCGCGAAGCAGAGCTTGCCGGTGTTGCGCGCGAAGATGACGCGACCGGCGATAGCCACCGTCTCGCCCGTCGCGGTGTCGGGCTCGAGGTCGGGGTGGGCGGCACGGACCTGCTCGATCGTGTGGGTGCGGTCGACCCGGACCGGGTACGGCTGCTGCCCGGAGTCGAGCAGGCGCTGACGCTTCTCGCGGCGGACCCGGATCTGCTCGGGGAGGTCGTCCTCGGCGTCGACGGGCACGGCGGGCTGGTCAGTCATGCGCGCAAGGTTATCGGTGGCCGCGCGACGCCCCATCGGGGCTGACGTCCACGTCGTCGTACAGGCGTGGCGCTGGTCGGAACCGGGAGCGAGCCCGGGTTCGACACCGGCGAGACGTATAGCCTGCGATGACTCGCATCTTGAGGCCGGAGTCGGTTCATGTACGCACTGTTCGCGTGGTTCTCGCACCACCCCGACTCGCGG
>JANMMN010000189.1:0-5036 GCA_031373405.1 Actinomycetes bacterium | reverse complement strand
CAGACCAGCCCGGCCGCGCCCACGGCGGACTCGACCCCCTTAGCGAGCAGCATCCCCCGCGCCAAGGCGCCGACACAACCCCCCATGCCCGCCACAACCCCCCCGACCCCACGGCAGAACGCGACGCCGTCGCCGACGAGTCCTGCCTCCGTGCGGGTGATGCCGACGTCAAGCACGGCGGCACCGGGTCGGACCATGTCGGCGGTGATGAGGTGCGCGACCCCGGCAGCGGCGACCACGATGTCGGCAGCGCGGGTGTGCGCGGCGAGGTCGCGGGTGCCCGTGTGGCACAGGGTCACCGTCGCGTTCTCCGACTTGCGCGTCAGGAGCAGACCGAGCGGGCGACCGACGGTGACGCCGCGACCGATCACCGTGACCTCGGCGCCCGCGATCGACACGTCATAGCGGCGCAGCAGCTCGACGATGCCCCGTGGGGTGCACGGCAGCGGCGCCGGGATGCCCAGGACGAGTCGACCCAGGTTGGTCGGGTGCAGCCCGTCGGCGTCCTTCCCCGGGTCGATGAGCTCGAGCGCGCGGCTCTCGTCGAGACCCCGCGGCAGGGGCAGCTGCACGATGTAGCCGGTGCAGGTCGGATCGGCGTTGAGCTCGAGGATGGCCTCGTCGACCTGTGCCTGCGTCGCGTCAGCCGGCAGGTCGACCCGGTGCGAGGTGATGCCGACCTCGGCGCAGTCGCGGTGCTTGCCGGCGACGTAGGAGCGGCTGCCCGGGTCGTCCCCCACGAGCACGGTGCCGAGGCCCGGGGTGATCCCGTGCTCGCGCAGTCGCCGGACCCGGATCGCGAGCTCGGCCTTGATCGCCGCTGCGGTCGCCTTGCCGTCGAGGATGGTGGCCGTCACGAGCCGGATCCTCTCACGCAGTGGGCTCCGTCTCCGGCGCGAGGTCGTCGGGTCCGAACGGCGTCCGCAGCGTGAAGGCGTACGGCGTCGGCCCGTCGGACTCGAGCGCCACGAGCCGCTCGTGCGCCTCCTCCATCGTCGGCCGATGCCCGGCCGGCACCCACCACAGGACGAGGCTCGGGCTGAGCATCGCGGTGAAGAACATCCGCCGCTGCTTGAGCACGGCCGCGTGCGCCGCGCCGTAGACGTACGCCTCCAACGAGGCGAGGTCGGTCCACACGCTGAGGTTGACGATCATGTCCTCACCCCTGGGGCGCAGCCCCGTGGCGTTGCCCGACTCCTCCTGCAGGCGCCACACGAAGCCGGGAGCCCGGTCGGCGACCGCGTTGACCTCCTCGAGCGCCGAGACGAACGGCTCGAGCTGCGGATGGTCGAGCGGTCGCGCGAGTCGCGCGACGTTGAGCTGGGCAAGCTGGGGGGCGGCCACGCTCCGAGCCTCGCAGAGCGACAGCCCCCAGACCCGAGTTACACCCTGAACCGACCGGTTCGGCGTCCGAACCGGTCGGTTCAGGGTGTAACTCGCGGAACGGAGGGGGGTCAGCGGCGGAGGGTGGCGAACCCGATCGCGGCACCGGTGAGGAGCACTCCGGCGACGAGCTGCCAGGAGACGACCGTGCCCGCGGTCGGGACGAGCAGGTCGGAGACGAGCGAGCCGGTGAGCTGACCGGCGATGGAGAGCAGGCTGAACAGCAGCACACCGAGGGGCCGGACGACCCGAGCGGCGGTGACCACGAACGCGACACCGATCGACCCGCCGAGCCACAGGAGCGGCTGCGACCACGGGGCGGGCGGAGCCACCCAGGGCTGGTCCCCGACGGTGTGCGCGACGAGGAGCACCGCGACCAGGGCGCTCAGCCCGACGACGAAGTTCACCACGGTCGCGGCGACAGGGTCACCCGTGCGCATCGCGACCATCCCGTTGACCGCCTGCTGCACCGAGATGGCGATGCCGGCCGTGACGGTGAGCACGACCGCACCCCACGCCAGGCTCCCGGCGGAGAACCGGCCCGACACGGCGAGTGCCACGGCGAGGGTCGTGCCGAGGGCGCCGACGATCCGGGCGGTCGTGATCGCCCGAGCACCACCGGGAGCGAGCCCCATGCGGTCGACGACGAGCGAGGACCCGGTCTGACCCGCGACGACGAGCACGGTGAACAGCGCGACGCCGAGCGCGGGAACGGTCAGGCCCTGGCTGGCGACGAGGGTCGCGCCACCGAGGCCACCGAGGAGCTGCCAGGGCCGCAGCCGCCCTGCGCGCAGCTCGCGCGGGAGGGCGTGGATCAACGCCTGGCGCGTGGTACGCCGGGCCACGGCGATCAGGGTGACCAGGACGAGCCCGGTGCCGAAGGAGATGACTGCGGCCAGCACGCCGTCGCCCGTGACCTGGGCGAGCTCACCGTTGATCCGGCTCTGCGCCACGACCAGCAGCCCCACGCCGAAGGCGAGGAAGGCCGCGCCGGGCACGTGCGGGTGCTCGTGCCCCACCGGATGCGGCTGGGCACCGCCGGGGTCAGTGGAAGAAATGACGCGTCCCGGTGAGGTACATCGTCACACCGGCGGCCGTGGCGGCCGCGATGACCTCGTCGTCGCGCACCGATCCGCCGGGCTGGACGATGGCGCGCACTCCCGCGGCCGTGAGCACCTCGAGCCCGTCGGGGAAGGGGAAGAACGCGTCGGACGCTGCGACAGCGCCACGGGACCGACCGTCACCGGCCCGCGCCACCGCCAGTCGCGCGGAGTCGACCCGGTTGACCTGACCCATGCCGACACCGACGGCAGCGCCGTCGTGCGCGATCAGGATCGCGTTGCTCTTCACCGAGCGGCACGCGCGCCAGGCGAACTCCAGGTCGCGCAACGTCGCCTCGTCGGCGGGCTCACCGCAGGCGAGGGTCCACGTCGACGGCGCGTCGCCCTCGGCGTCGACCCTGTCGACGGACTGCAGCAGGAGCCCCCCGGACACGGGGCGGATCTCGACCCCGGTCGTGTCCGGCACACCCGCCGCGACGAGCAGTCGCACGTTCTTCTTCGCGCGCAGGATCGCGAGCGCCTCGTCGTCGAAGGCGGGCGCCACCACGACCTCGGTGAAGATCTCCGCGACCTGTGCCGCCATCTGCGCCGTCACCGGCCGGTTGGTGGCGATCACGCCGCCGAACGCCGAGACGGGATCGGTGTCGTGCGCCTTGCGGTGCGCCTCCGCGATGTCGGCACCGATCGCGATGCCGCACGGGTTGGCGTGCTTGATGATCGCCACCGCCGGCTCGGTGTGGTCGTACGCCGCGCGACGCGCCGCATCGGCGTCGACGTAGTTGTTGTACGACATCTCCTTGCCGTGCAGCTGCTCGGCCTGCGCGAGCCCCGGACTCGGCGTGTGGTGGTTGAGGTAGAGGGCGGCGCGCTGGTGCGGGTTCTCGCCGTAGCGCAGGACGTCGGCCCGCTCCCAGGTCGCACCGATCCAGGCCGGAAAACCGGTGCCACCGTCGGTGGGGGCCACGACGTTGCCGAGCCACGACGCGACCGCGACGTCGTAGTCGGCCGTGTGCACGAACGCCTGGGCGGCGAGCACCTGGCGCTGCTCCAGCGTGAAGCCACCCGCGCGCACGGCAGCGAGCACGTCGTCGTAGCGCGACGGCGAGGTCACGACCGCGACGCTCGGGTGGTTCTTCGCTGCCGCGCGCACCATCGTCGGGCCGCCGATGTCGATCTGCTCGACGCACTCGTCCTGCGTCGCACCCGAGGCGACCGTCTCGAGGAACGGGTAGAGGTTGACGACCACGAGCTCGAAGGGTGCGATGCCGAGCTCGTCGAGCTGTCGCTGGTGGTCCTCGAGCCGCAGGTCCGCGAGGATCCCGGCGTGCACCCGCGGGTGCAGCGTCTTGACGCGCCCGACGAGGCACTCGGGACAGCCGGTGAGGTCGGCCACCTGCGTCACCGGCACGCCGAGCCCGGCGATCCGTGATGCGGTCGAGCCGGTCGACACGATCTCGATGCCGGCCTCGTGCAGGCCGCGCGCGAGCTCGTCGAGGCCGGTCGTGTCGTAGACCGAGACGAGGGCGCGACGTCCGGGACGGATGCTCTCGGGATGCTGGCCTTCCTGCCGGTGACGGTCCAACCGTCGCGCGCCATGCGGCCCACGACGTCGACGAGGAGCGCACGCTCCGCGACCTTGATGCGTTCGTGCAGGGTCTCGACGTCGTCGTCGGCGCGGACCTCGACCGCGACCTGCGCGAGGATCGGCCCGGTGTCGATGCCGGCGTCGACGACGAAGAGCGTGCAGCCCGCGAGCTTGACCCCGTGCTCCAGCGCGTCGGCTGCCCCGTGCATCCCGGGGAAGGCGGGCAGCAGCGCCGGGTGGGTGTTGATGTAGCGGCCGTCGAAGCGGGCCAGGAAGGCGGCACCCGCGAGCTTCATGAAGCCGGCCGACACGACGAGGTCGGGTGAGTACGCCGCCGTCGCGTCCGTGATCGCGGCGTCCCACTCCTCACGGCTCGCGAAGTCGGGCACGCGCAGCACGAACGTCGGGACGCTGGCGTCTTCGGCGCGGCCGAGGGCGGCGATCCCGTCGCGGTCGGCGCCGACGGCCACGACCTCGGCCGGGTAGGCAGGGTCCGCGCACGCGTCGAGCAGTGCCGCCAGGTTGGTGCCGGATCCCGACACGAGGACGACGAGCCGCAGGCGCGCGGTCGGGTCGGCGGGCACGCGGTGTCCTAGGGCAGAGGGGTGGGCGACGCCGTCGATCCTACGGGCGGGGCCACCGGCCGCCGACCAGGGCTCGGGTGCGGGAGGGGCTCAGCCAGCGGTGTCGTCGTGCACCCAGACCGTGGGCGCCGCCCGCGCGACGAGGACGACCAGGGCACCTCCGGCCGCGACGAGACCGGCGACAGCGAGGCCGGTGAGCACCGCGTGCGGGCCCAGGTCCGCGAGCCTGGCCTGGCCGAGCCAATGGCGATCAGTTCGTCCAGGCGCTCGCTTACATGTTCGCGTGCCATCGGATTGATCGCCACCAGCGGCAGAAGTTCCATGTCGTCTGCGGCGGCATTACCGCGCATAATGCGAAGGTATTCGTGGAACCGTTCCATGTTGCGCGGCATTTCGTACAGCTTGCGTTCCACGCCGAGCAGC
>JANMMN010000169.1:0-4866 GCA_031373405.1 Actinomycetes bacterium | reverse complement strand
CTACACCTGGCGTGACGTCACCGCGTGGAACGAGGCCTCGGTGTCACTGCACGACTCGGAGAAGCGATTTCGGATGCTCGCCGAGAACGCGATGGACCTCGTGGTCTCGACCGACACCGACTGGGTCATCGACTGGGTGGCACCCTCGATCACGGCCGTGCTCGGCTACCAGCCCAGTGAGGTGGTCGGCCTGAAGGCAGAGTCCCTCGTGCATCCCGACGACCGACGGCTGTTGCGGGAGACCGTCAATCGCTCGTTCGGAGGCTCTTCCGACAGCGCTCGGCTTCGATTTCGACCCTACGTCGGCGATTTCCGGTGGATGGAGCTGACTCCGCGTCCTGTGCACGACCACGCCGGCACGCTCGTCGGCGGGGTCGCCGGGCTGCGTGATGTCGACCGGGAGGTACGGACCACGGACGCGCTCGAGCGAGAGCTGTCATTCGATGCCCTGACCGGACTCGCGAAACGGTCCGTGGGGATCGATCGCATCCGCGAGCTGCTCGAGACGCGACACGCTCCAGGCTGGGCCTTGCTCTGCGCGGGCGTGCACGGGCTGACGACGATCAACCAGGCCTACACCTACGCCGCGGGAGACGAGGTGCTGGTCGAGGTAGCGAATCGCCTGGTCGCCGCCGCCGGGGCGCACGACCGGGTCGCGCGGATCGCCGGCGACGAGTTCGTCGTCGTCCTCCGTGACATCGTGACCGCGGCGGACGCCGTGTCCGCGGCCGAGCGCCTGCTGGACGCGGTTCATGGGTCGGTCCTCATCGCCGGCACTCAGGTCGACCTCGACATCTGCATCGGGATCGCGGTCGCGGACGGAGGCGACGCCGAGTCGCTGGTGCGTGACGCGACCGCCGCCATGCGCCAGGCCGCGGCGAAGGGACCGCGCTGCTGCGTGTTCCTCGACGGAAACGTCGGCCTTCAGACACGGCACGTGCTCGACGTCCAGGCGGAGCTGCGTGCGGCACTTGCCGACGACCAGATCGTCCCGTGGTTCCAGCCTGTCACGGTGCTCGCCGACGGGCGAACCGTCGGCTACGAGGCCCTCGTGCGATGGATCCGGCCCGACGGATCGGTCGTGCCCCCGGCCGACTTCCTCGATATCGCAGAACGATCGAACCTGATCCTGCAGATCGATCAGGTGGTCCTCGCGAAGTCCGTGCAGGCGATTGCCCGGCTCGACCCGGATCTCCACCTCGCCGTCAACGTGTCGGCAGCGACGCTGCACGCCGGAGACCTCGAGCGGTCGGTGCGTGCCGCGCTCGAGCTCGCGGGAGTGGCTCCGAGCCGTCTGCACCTCGAGGTCACCGAGACTGCGCTGCTCCACGCGACCAGCGAGGTCGGACGCACGATGCGCGCCCTCTCCGAGCTCGGCATCACCTGGTGGGTCGACGACTTCGGTACCGGGTACTCCTCGATCAGCCACCTGCGGGACCTTCCGGTGCACGGGCTCAAGCTCGACCGCTCATTCACGGCGGACATCGCCTCCGACGACGACCACAGCGCACGACTGGCGCTCGGTCTCGTGGGCCTGGCCCAGGGCCTCGGACTGGACACCGTCGCCGAGGGGGTCGAGACCCCGGACCAGGCCGCGGCCCTGCTCGGTCAGGGCTGGCACCTCGGCCAGGGCTGGCTCTACGGCCGGCCCGGACCGCTCCCGGGCTAGCGCTCCGCGGCGCCCCGACGCCCACACGACCTCAAGGTTCGTCGCTGCGGGTCGACACCGATCAAGGGAAAGTCCCGTCGGAGTCGACCGGAGGTAGTCATGGCGTCCGTGCGCATCAGCCGTGCCGTCGTCGCGGCCGCCCTCGACATCCTGCTCTGCGTTGTCGGCCTTGCCCTCGCCGTCGTCGCCGTCCGGTCCTGGATCGGCGGAGGGGGCGAGTTCGACCTCGGCGGGCTGGTCTGGGTCTCCCTCGTCGTGGTGATGTCGCGGTTCCCGCTCGTGCTCACGCACCAGTCCGGGGACATCGAGATCGGCTTCGAGACCTGTGTGCTCGTGTTCCTCGTGCTCACCATGGCGCCGCTGCAGGCGTTCTCGCTGTGGAGCATCGCGACGACCATCGCGATGACGACGCAGCGCAAGTCCTGGCGGGCCAGGGCGTTCAACGTCGGAGTCACGATCCTCGGTGGCGCTCTCTTCGTCGAGGTGGTGACGCTCATCGCCCCGGGCCAGAGCCAGCTGTTCCTGCAGCTGGCTGCGGTCATGCTCGGCTGCACCCTCTACTTCGCGTTCGACCTGCTGGTGACCGCCCTGTCCATCGCGCTCGAGGACGGGGTGTCGCTCGGCACTGTGCTTCGGTGGGGATCGGTCCCGCTCGGGCTCGCCTGCTTCGTCAGCGTCGACACCCTGGGCTACCTCGCGGCCTTGCTCGCGGCCCAGCCTGCCTGGACGCTCCTGCTCCTGCTCGTGCCCATCGGCACGATCCTCGTCGCCGTCCGGTCGGTGAGCGACAACCGCCTCGCCTCGATGCGGCTCGTGGGTCTGCTGGAGGCCGCCACGCACGCGCCCGACTGGTCCGACGAGGAGCAGATCAAGCGCTCCCTCGTCGTCCAGGCCGAGCGGACGCTGCGGCACACCACAGCCACCTTCCGCGAGGAGCCCGCTGAGGCGCACGAGCTGGGTGCCCCCATCGAGGTGGAGGGCCGACCCGTCCGGCACCTCGTCGTGGCCCCGCAGCTCCATGGGCGCGAGTTCACCGAGCACGACCGCGCCGCGCTGGAGGCGCTCACGGCGGTCGGCGTCTCGGCGTTCAACCGTCGACGGCTCTCCGACGAGATGACCTACCTCGCTCGCCACGATGCACTGACCGGCCTGCACAACCGCAGCGTCTTCACAGCACGGCTCACCCAGGCGATCGAGCTGCGCGCCCCGCGGGGCCTGGTCGCGGTCCTCTACGTCGACCTCGACGGGTTCAAGGAGGTCAACGACCTGCTCGGCCACGACACGGGGGACCGGCTGCTGGTGCTGGTCGCCGACCGGGTCATGGGTTGCCTGCGCGAGCAGGACACCGCCGCGCGGCTCGGTGGCGACGAGTTCGGGATCCTGCTCGACGACCTGACCGACGAGCAGCAGGCCGAGCAGGTCGCCGAGCGGGTGCTGGCCGCCCTGGAGTCACCGTTCGACACCGGCGACGGATTCGTCCGGGTTCGCGCCAGCATCGGCCTCGTCTTCACCAGCGACGCCACCACGACCGCCGAGGTGCTCATCAACAGCGCCGACACCGCGATGTACGCCGCGAAGGCGCGCGGCAAGGGCCGCATCGAGCGCTTCCATCCGCACATGCGGGCGGCCGAGCTCGACCGGCTCGAGCTCGAGGCCGCCCTGCGGGAGGCCGTGCGCGAGAGCCAGGTCACGGTCCACTTCCAGCCGATCGTCGACCTGCACACGGGCGTCATCGACGGCTTCGAGGCGCTCGCCCGCTGGTCGCACCCCCGGCTCGGTCCCGTGCCGCCGGACGTCTTCATCGCCGCAGCCGAGCGGATCGGGCTGATCCGTCCGCTCGGGCTGCAGATCCTCGATCGGGCCCACCAGGGCGGGCGACTCCTGAGCCGAGCTGCCGGCCGACCGCTGTCGCTGGGCGTCAACCTCTCCGCACTTCAGGTCACCGACGACCAGCTGGCCACCCGCGTCGCCGAGCTGGTCGGGGTGACGGCCGACGTGCTGCTCGTCCTCGAGCTCACCGAGGGGATGCTCCTGGGCGACGACGGGCAGACGATGACGGCTCTCGAGGGCCTGCGCGCCAGCGGAGCGCGTCTCGCCATCGACGACTTCGGAGTGGGCTACTCCTCGGTCGGCTACCTGCACCGCCTGCCGGTCGACATCCTCAAGCTCGACAAGCTCTTCGTGGCCGAGCTGCACGACCCGCGCTCCCACGCGCTGGTGCAGGGGGTCGTCGCGATGGCTCGGGCCATGGATCTCACGGTGATCACCGAAGGAGTCGAGGACTGGCACAGCGCCGTGTCGGTCAGGGACCTGGGATGCGACCTCGCCCAGGGCTACCGGTTCAGCCGCCCGCTCGACCTCACCACGGCGCTGGAGGTGGCGAAAGCGGGGTCCATCGATGTGGCGCCGATGGCACTCGTTCGCCGGCCGGTCGGCGTGCGCTGAGGCAGGTCGCGTCGCGGGCCGCCTCAGCCCTCCCGGCGGGACTCCCGTCCGCGCATCGATCCGAGCGATCGGGCGTACTGTCGTGAGTCACGGAGCCGTTCAGGCTTCCCGGCTCGAGGAGCCACGTCATGGCCGACAAGTCCCCGCGACAGCACATGCAGAAGAAGGCCGCCGGGAAGTCCATCAAGGAGAAGCGCCTCGAGAAGAAGGCGAAGTCGGGTGGGACGTCGCCGTCGGACAGTACTCCGACGAACAAGGCGTTCAGGATGGCATCGACGCAGTCATCGACAACCCTGACGTCTCAGAGGCCGCCGGTTTCTTGGAGGACCTGTCCACCGCCAAGGTCGACGGCTCCGTGGTCCCGTTCGTGTCGCTGATGCCATATCTCGGTCATCCAGAAACAGTGATGGCCGAAGGGTGGGCACCGAACACACAGGATGAAGCGGCACTCGGGGTAGCGACCGCCCGTCGGCTGCACAAAGGCATCGGTGACACGGTCGAGATCACGTCGGCGGCTTTGGAGACGATCGACAAGGAAGTGACCATCACTGGTATCGCTGTCCTCAACGATCCGGTCAGCTCGTCGTCCAACGCCGGAGACGGCGTCGTGCTCCATCCCGATCTGGCATTGACACTCGATGTCGGCCAAGTGCCACAGTCGATCGTCATTCGTCTGGACCCGTCGGTCGACCGTCAGGCGGCTCTCGACTCAGTGGCTCGGGACTTTGCCGGATCGGCCCGGCTCGCCCAAC
>JANMMN010000124.1:0-4170 GCA_031373405.1 Actinomycetes bacterium | reverse complement strand
CGAGGAGGCAGCCGCCTACCAGCAGCTGCTCGACGACTTCGGCTGCACCCAGGAGGAGCTGGCGACGCGGATCGGTCGCAGCCGACCTCAGGTGAGCAACACGCTGCGGCTCCTGCGCCTCCCGGCCGCGGTGCAGCGCCGGGTCGCCGCCGGGGTGCTCTCCGCGGGCCACGCGCGCGCCCTGCTCGGGCTCGACGACCCTGAGGCGATGGACCGGCTCGCGCACCGCATCGTGGCCGAGGGGCTCTCGGTGCGGGCAGTCGAGGAGATCGTCGCCGTGGGTGAGGGCGACGGCCGGGAGCGGGCGAGGGTCTCGCGACCGCGGCGCGCGAGCGCTCCTGGTCTCGCGGAGATCGCGGACCGGCTCTCCGACCGGCTCGAGACCCGGGTCCGGGTCGAGGCGGGCAAGAGCAAGGGCAAGGTCACGATCGAGTTCGCCACGATGGACGATCTCCGCCGTATCGTCGAGGTCATCGAGCCCCGCGACCGAGGCTAGCGCTGCGACCACACCAGCTCAGACGAGAACCCTTCTGCGACAACAGATGTCGGGGGACGTCAACCGCGCGTGACGGCCGACTCGACCAGGCTGCGGGTGAGCTTCCCGAGGTCGAGCCCGGCTGCCGCGACCGCCTGCGGGTAGGTCGAGGTCTCCGTCATCCCCGGCGCGACGTTGACCTCGAGGAACCACGGCGTGCCGGACTCGTCGACGATGAGGTCGCACCGCGACCAGTCCCGCAGCCCCAGGGTGCGGTGCACGCGCAGGGCCGCTTCCGCGCACGCGTCGAGCACCGCGGAGGAGAGTCTCGCCGGGACGAAGAACTCGGTGGCGCCGGCCGTGTAGCGCGCGCCGTAGTCGTAGAAGCCGCCGTCCGGCACGACCTCGACGACGGGCAGCGCCCGTGGGCCGGAGCCGTCGTCGACGATCGACACGGCAACCTCCGTGCCGGCGACGAAGCGCTCGATGAGTGCGGTGTCGCCGTAGGCGAACGCGGCGACCATCGCGGAGGGCAGCTCGGTGCCGCTGCGCACCACCGACGCCCCGAGCGAGGACCCGCCGCGGGTCGGCTTCACCATGAGCGGAAGTCCGAGGCGGGCGACGACGGCCTCCAGCACTGCGGTCGCGCCGAGCTCACGAAAGGTCGCGTGCGGCAACGCGACCGAGTCGGGCACCGACACGTCGGCGCTGGACACCAGGCCCGAGGCGACCGGCTTGTCGAAGGCGCGGCGGCAGGCCTCCGGGCCGGACCCGACGTAGGGCAGGGCCAGAGCGCGCAGGACATCGCGTACGGCGCCGTCCTCACCCGTCGCACCGTGCAGCAGGGGGACGACGCACGACGGTCGGTCGGCCGCGAGCGCGGGCAGGAGTGCGGCGTCCACGTCCCGGACCTCGACGTCGACCCCGGCGAGCCGCAGGGCATCGGCCACCCGGCGCCCCGAACGCAGGGAGACGTCGCGCTCCGCGGACAGTCCGCCGGCCAGGACGACGACGCGCCCCTCGGTGGGTGAGGTGCTCATAGGTCGTAACCCCTTGTGCCGCAACGATTATTCACGGGTCATGCCTGGTCGGTGGTCGGGCCCGACGGGCCGGTGCGGTCGGGGACCGCGGTGGGCGAGCCGAACGTCTCGGTGATCTCGAGCTCCTGCTCGATGACGCCGGCGAGGCGACGCACACCCTCCCTGATGCGATCGGGCTCCGGGTAGCAGTAGGACAGCCGCAGCGACTGGCGGCCCTGCCCGTCGGCGTAGAAGCCGGTGCCCGGCACGTAGGCGACGAGTGCGGCCACGGCGCGCGGGAGCATCGCGGTGGCGTCCAGCCCGTCCGGCAGCGTCACCCAGGAGTAGAAGCCTCCGGCGGGGACGGTCCAGCGGGTGCCCTCCGGCATGAGCGCCGCGAGCGACTCGAGCAGGGCATCGCGACGCTCGCGGTAGACCGTGCGGAAGACCTCGACCTGGTCGAACCACGGTTGGGTCGCGAGGTACTCCGAGATGGTGAGCTGGGCGAAGTTCGACGGGCACAGCGTCGCGGTCTCGTTGGCCAGCACGAGCTTCTCCCTCACCCCGTGCGGTGCGACGGCCCAGCCCACCCGCAGCCCGGCCGCGATGGTCTTGGAGAACGTGCCGAGATAGACGACCCCGTCGGCCTCGTCGGCGCGGATCGCCCGCGGCACCGAGCCGTCGAACCCGAGCAGCCCGTAGGGATCGTCCTCGAGCAGGAGGACCCCTGCGGACCGCACCGTCTCGAGCACCTCGATGCGCCGTGCCGGACCCTGGGTCACCCCGGCGGGGTTGTGGAACGACGGGATCGTATAGACGAGCTTGGGGTTCTTGCCCTGCTCGCGCACCGCCGCGATCGCCGCACGCAGCGCGTCGGGGCGCATCCCCTCGTCGTCCATCGCCACGTGCACGACCTCGCACTGGTAGGCCGAGAAGACGCCCAGCGCCGTGACGTAGGTCGGCGCCTCAACGAGGACGACGTCCCCCGGGTTGCAGAACACCCGCACGACGAGGTCGAGCGCCATCTGCGAGCCGGCCGTGACCACGATGTCGTCCGGGTGCGCGCGTACGCCGACCGGCGCCATCACCTCGAGGATCTGCTCACGCAACGTCGCGTCGCCCTGGCCGGAGCCGTACTGCAGGGCGACCGCACCCCGGTCGCGGATCAGGCGCGCCACCGTCTCGGCGATCGCGTCGAGCGGCAGGGCGGAGACGAAGGGCATCCCACCGGCGAGGGAGACCACCTCGGGTCGTGAGGCGACCGCGAACAGCGCACGCACCTGCGAGGCCGTGAGGCCGCGCGTGCGATCGGCGTAGGAATCGACCCACGGATCGAGGCGGGTCCGCGTCCCGGGGTGCTGCGTCGGCTCCATCGCTCCTGCTCAGCTCGCTCTCGGCCGCGAGGGCCGCGTCGCGCACGACCGGACGACGACGCTGTCGGCCCCCGTACGCACCACTGCTACGCCTACGATGCCGGATGAGGGGTGGGAGGTGTCATGCGGGTTGTCCGCTGGGTGGTCGCCCTGCTCGCTCTCGGTCTCGTCGCCGGCTTCGTGGCGGGCCTGGTCCGTCCGCAGCGGGGAGAGCTGCCCCGACCCGTCGGACGGTGAGCCGCACGTGTCTCACCGGCTGGCACCGCTGACCCGGGACTCCCTCGCGGAGCTGCCCGGACCGTGCCGCACCTGCACCCGCTGGGAGCTCGACCCGGTCGCTCGCGGTCGCGTCGAGCGCGAGGACGGCGGGATCGAGGCCAAGGAGACGTGGCTCTCCGCGACGCTGCTCGACTGGGGCTCGTGCGGTCTTGTCGTGCGCGTCGACGACACGGTCGTCGGCTACGCGCTCTACGCGCCGCCGGCGTACCTGCCCGGCCTCGGCTCGTATCCGACCGCCCCGCTCGCCCCCGATGCGGTGGCGCTCGCGGCACTGCGCGTGCTGCCCGAGCACGCGGATCGCGGCCTGGCCCGGATGCTCGTGCAGGGCATGGCAGCCGACCTCGCACGCCGAGGGGTGCGCGCTGTGGAGGCCGTCGCCGCCAGCAGTGGCAGCGGCATCGGCACAGAATGCTTGGTGCCGGCGGACTTCCTGCTCGCAGTGGGGTTCACGACCGTGCGGCCGCACCCCCGGACACCGCGCCTGCGGCTCGACCTGCGCACCACCGTGGTCTGGCGCGAGGACATGCTCGAGGCGGCGCTCGACCGGCTGCTGGGACGCCGACGCCAGGTCGGCACCGTGCACCGGGGCGACCCGGCCTGACCAGCGGTGAGGACTCGTCGACGTGCTCAGACCTCGGCAGGCACGGGGGCGAAGAACCGCACCACGGCGGCGGCGATGCCCTCCGCCACCGCATCGCGGAAGGCGGGATCCGCCAGCCGTCGTGCGTCGCGCGGGCTGGAGAGATAGCCGCACTCGATCCGCACCGCCGGCATCCGGGTCATCCGCAGGAGATCCCAGGTCTTGGGGTGGGTGCGACAGTCGGTGAGGTCGGTGCGGGCGCAGATCTCGTCCTGCACCATCTCCGCGAAGCGGGCACCGAGCGAGGAGCCGGTGCCCGCGACCGTGTCGCCGTAGAAGAACGACGCGCAGCCGGCCGGGTTGGGCGACTCGACGGAGTCCGCGTGCAGCGAGACGACCAGGTCGGCGGCGGTCGCGTTGGCGAAGGCGGCCCGCTCGGACTCC
>JANMMN010000107.1:0-3335 GCA_031373405.1 Actinomycetes bacterium | reverse complement strand
AAGGGGGACGAGAGCATCCTGGTCCGCCGGCTGCGCGGTCTCTGACGCCGCCGCGACGGAGTCATCGTCACTCTTTGGATATCAGTGCAGGTCAGAGTGCTTCACGAGGGTATTTGTCGGTATAGCGACTGATTGATTCAGCGGCTCGGTAACCGCTGGGCGCGGGGCTAGCCCGCCCAACGGCCCGCGGGTCGGCGTGCGGCGCCGGGCCCGACGACGGGTACCGTTCGCTGGTGATCGACATCGACGACGTGGCGACCCACGACCCGAGTGCGGCTCCCGCCGTCGGGGTCGACGTCGCCGTGCCGGAGCGCGCCGTCTCGGTGGGGTTCTCCGTTCGCCTGGACGAGTTCGAAGGCCCCTTCGACCTCCTCCTCTCGCTCATCGCCAAGCACCGCCTCGACGTCACCGTGCTCGCGCTGCACACGGTCATCGACGACTTCATCGCTCACATCCGCTCCCGGGGCCCGGAGTGGGACCTCGACGAAGCGACCGAGTTCCTCGTGGTCGCCGCCACGCTGCTCGACCTCAAGGCCGCCCGGCTGCTGCCCTCGGGCGAGGTGGAGGACGAGGAAGACCTTGCCCTGCTCGAGGCGCGAGACCTGCTCTTCGCCCGCCTGCTGCAGTACCGCGCCTACCGCGACGTGTCGGCCGACCTGGGGGAGATGCTGCGTTCAGGCGCTCGTCGTCACCCGCGAGAGGTGGGACTCGATCCCGAGTTCGCCGGACTGCTTCCCGAGGTCCTGATCGGGCTTGGTCCGCATGAGTTCGCGGCCCTCGCCGCCCGAGCACTTGCGCCGAAACCCGTTGCAGCAGTGTCGATCGCACACATTCACGCACCGAGGGTGAGTGTGAGCGAACAGGCCGCCATCCTCGTGGATCGACTTCGCCGGCACCCGTTGTCGACCTTCCGCGGGCTGATCACCGACTGCGACACGACGCTGCTGGTGGTCGCGAGATTCCTGGCCCTGCTCGAGCTCTACCGAGACGGCTCGGTCGCCTTCGACCAGGTCTCCCCGCTGGGGGAGCTGCACGTCCGGTGGACCGGACCTTCCGAGGGCGAGATCGAGATCGTCGCCGAGGAGTACGACGGGGCTGCGCCGGAGCCGGAGCCTGAGCGTGACCCGGACTCCGCGGTCATCTCGAGCGCGACGCGGACGCCCAGCCACGCGGCCGGCTCCCTCGTCGTGCGAGCCCCGTTGGACATCGCCCCCACGCACGACCCCGCCGAGGAGCCGCAGTGAGCACGCACCACGACCCCGATCGGCCCGGCGCCCCACCCGCCGCCGCTGAGCCCGATCTGGCGGCACAGGACGGCATCACGCCCCCGGTGGTTGTTCCGGGCCCGGAGGGGCCGGAACAACCCGCTGCGGGCGCGGGGGAGGCAGAGGGCGGCGCAGCCGGGTCGCCCGACTCCGGGCACACGGACGGCACGCTCGAGGACGACATCCTCGAGGCCACCCTCGGCGCGCCCAGTCTCGCTGCGGCGCTCGAGGCGGTGCTGCTGGTGACAGATGAGCCACTCGACGCGGCGACGCTCGGCGCGCTGGTGCGGCGCCCGGTCGCCATCGTGGAGCACGAGCTGCGGGCCATCGCGGCGGACTACACCATCGGCGGCCGGGGATTCGAGCTCCGCGAGGTGGCGGGCGGCTGGCGGCTCTACACCCGCGCCGACTGCGCCGAGGTCGTCGAGCGCTATGTCCGCGACGGCCAATCCGCCCGCCTGACCCAGGCCGCCCTGGAGACCCTCGCCGTGGTCGCCTACCGGCAACCGGTCAGTCGCGCCCGGATCTCGGCCGTGCGTGGGGTGAACGTCGACGGTGTGGTCCGCACGCTGACCAGCCGAGGGCTGGTGGCGGAAGCCGGCCACGACGACAGCTCGGGCGCGATCCTGTACCGGACCACGGAGCTCTTCTTGGATCGGCTCGGGCTGCGAACTCTCGAGGAACTCCCACCCATCGCCGACTATCTTCCAGACATCGAGCTCCTTGACGAGTTCATCGAGCAAATATCAAGCTGAGGTTGAGACTAAATGGACCACACTGATTCTGACGAGGGAATCCGGCTGCAAAAGGTGCTCGCTGCGGCCGGAGTCGGCAGTCGCCGGGCCTGCGAGGAGATGATCGACGAGGGCCGGGTCGAGGTCGACGGTCAGGTGGTGATCGAGCAGGGCCGACGGGTCGACCCTCGCAGCTCGGTCATCAAGGTCGACGGGATGCGGATCCCCACGGCACCGGGGCATGTGGTCCTGGCGCTGAACAAGCCTCGGGGCGTTCACTCGACCATGAGCGACGAGCGCGGCCGCCCGTGCGTGGGCGACTACCTGCGCGGGCGCAAGGAGCGCTTGTTCCACGTCGGGCGGTTGGACGCCGACACGGAGGGCCTGCTGCTGTTCACCAACGACGGTGATCTGGCCCAACGACTCGCTCATCCCTCGCACGGGGTGGCCAAGACCTACCTTGCGCAGGTGAAGGGCCCCATCCCTCGAGACCTCGGTCGTCGACTGCGTGACGGGGTCGAGCTCGAAGACGGCCCGGTCCGGGTCGACCGGTTCCGGATCGTCACCTCGGCGCCCGGCCGGGCGCTCGTCGAGCTCGTGCTGCACGAAGGGCGCAAGCACGTGGTCCGCCGGCTGCTGGCGCAGGTGGGGCACCCGGTGGAGGGGCTCGTCCGGGTCAAGGTCGGGCCGATCGGGCTCGGCGACCTCCGGTCGGGCAAGGTGCGCACCCTGTCGATCGCCGAAGTGGGAGAGCTGTACGGCGCCGTCGGCCTGTAGGGGAACGAAGGGTATTCAGCGCTCAGGCGCTAGATCGACAAATCGAGGTCACGTCCTGTCGCCGCGGAGTGATCGGACAGCGATTCACAGACAAGGCGACAATGATTGGCCGCTGTCTTCGGTCACTCACCATCGATGTATCGACAATGTCGCGCGGCGGTCCACGCCCGGGCCCTGCCTGCCCCGCAGATGTCGTCCCAGGTCAGGCGTGTGACAGCGCGCGCCAGTTCGTCGCGCAGCGCGATGACAGCCTCTCCGCGGAAACAGCTCACCTGGCCGGAGGCCGCAGTCGGTCCAGAACATGCCGGGCCAGATCCTGCTGGCACTCCGAGGTGCTTCATCGGGGAAGCGCTCTACCGGTTCGCCCACAAACACTTGTATCGCTAGATCGACTAACAGGGATACCACTATGACCGTTTGCTGCTTCACCGATGTAGCGATGAGGAGTGTCGTCGGTGAGTCGAGATGGTGAGAGATCATCCGATCGCTAGGCTGGCTGCCGAGAGAGAGGTGCAGCGGTGGCGACGAGAGCGATCCGGGGCGCGACCCGGCTCACGGC
>JANMMN010000044.1:0-6567 GCA_031373405.1 Actinomycetes bacterium | reverse complement strand
GCAGGTGCGCGACGGTGGCCGGCAGGAGGGAGTCGCCCGCCGAGCTGAACGACATGATCCGTACGCGGCCGGTGCGGCCCTCGCGCAGATCGTGCATGGCGTCCTCGGCGTCGGACACGGCGCGCAGCACGGTCGTGGCGTGCTCGGCGAGCAGCACGCCCGCCTGCGTCGGACGGATGCCGCGGCCGTGCTTCTCGAGCAGCGCGACGCCGGTCTCGCGCTCGAGAGCGCTCACCTGCTGACTGACCGACGACGGGGTGAAGCCGAGGCGAGTGGCGGCCGCGGTCACCGACCCGGTGTCGACGACGGCAGCGAGGACCTGGAGGCGGCGGAGATCAAGCACACGGTCATCATTCACTATCGCTTAACCGAAGTGAAGTGATAGTTGCTTGTTCTTTCACAGTGAAGGCCGCATCCTGGACACAGGTCGGCCACCGGGCGGACCCTGAGATCGAAGGATGTGAGTCTGATGGCAGTCCTGGTCTTCCTCCTCTTCGCCCTGCTCGTCGCCGTCCTGGCCCCGATCTTCGGCACCGACACGTCCGACGCGCGGTCCGAAGACGCCAAGGACGAGCGCGGCTGGTGGCCGGCCGGCCCCACCGCCCTCCCCAAGCCGCGCTTCTGACCTAGCCGCCGCTCCCGGGCGCGGGAGTGACGTGCCGCACCTCGACGTGTCGATCTGCTGCCGCTGCGGCAGACCCCTCACGTGACCGGCGTACGCCGGACCTCAGACTAAGGAAGTGACCGACATGGCACTGTTGATCTTCGTCGCGTTCGCCCTGCTCCTCGCCGTCCTGGCGCCCGTGCTCGGCACCGACTCCTCTGACGCCCGCTCGCTCGACGCCAAGGACGACCGCGGCTGGTGGCCGGCCGGCCCCACCGAGGCCGCGCGCGCCCACAGCTGAGAACGCGGGCATCCGCCGGCGGCAGGCCGCACGCGCGTACGTCGATGGCACCGGGCCCCGTGACCTGGCAGGGTGCTCGCCATGAGCGAGCAGTCCTACGGAGTCCGGTCCTCGGTCGCGACGTTGAAGCGGGTCGGCGTACGCCGTCCCCTCGTCGGCGACGCCGGAGTCGTCGCCCAGTACGAGGCGGCGCACTGGCAGATGCCTGACCTGCAGGCCCTCGCCGAGCAGCACGCCGAGTTCGTCGCGACGCTGCGCACGTTGGGATCCCAGGTCGAGGAGTTCGACCCGGTCGACGGACTCCCCGACGCGGTGTTCATGTACGACCCGGCCTTCGTCATCCCGTCCGGGACGGTGGAGTTCCAGTCGGCCAAGACGGCACGCATCGGTGAAGGCGCGCTGATCGTCGCCGACCTCGAGTCCGTCGGCGTCCCCACGATCGGCCGCCTCGTCGGCGACGCCACGGCCGACGCCGGCGACATGTTCTGGCTCGACTCGGACACGGTCGCGATCGGCCGCAGCTATCGCACCAACGAGGCCGCTGTCGACCAGCTGCGCGGGATCCTCGCGAGCGACGGCGTCGGCGTCGAGGTCTTCGACGTCCCGCACGACATGGGTCCGGAGTTCTGCCTGCACCTCATGTCGGTGATCTCACCGATCCGGGACGACCTTGCCGTGGTCTACGAGAAGCTCGCCCCCGTGGCGATGCTGCGCTCGCTCGCCCGCCGAGGCATCGAGTGGGTGTCGGTCGACGACGAGGAGTACGTGACCCTCGGCTGCAACATCCTCGCGGTCTCCCCCGGTGTCGTCGTGATGGGCGGGCGCAACGTGCGCACGGCCGACAAGCTGCGCGAACGCGGCGTCGAGGTGCACACCTTCGACTCACGCGAGAGCGACAAGGGCGAGGGTGGTCCGACCTGCATGACGAGGCCGATCCTGCGTGGCTGACCCGACCTCGGCGGTGCCGACCGACCAGCTGCTGGTGGGGCTCGCCGCGCTCGTGCTGGTCCTGGTGTGCTGGTACGTCGCGCTGCGCGACCTGGTGCGCCGCGACGACCTGGGAAGCGCAGCGAAGGCTGCGTGGGCCGTCGGCATCGTCGTCACCGGGTTCGTCGGCTCGGTGCTCTACTTCCTGCTCCGGCCGCGCGGCGCGACGGAGTCCGAGCGCGAGAAGCTGACGCAGATGAGCGACGACTTCGTCTCGGCGCACGCCGCTGCGCGCACCGCGTCGATGCCGTCAGACGACACGCCGCCCGACCGGGTCATTCCCGATCCCGTCATGCCGGACATGCCCGACGATGCCGAGCGCACCCGGGGCCGCTATCTCTACACCCGCGACGGTGCGCCGGTCGGCGTCGACGAGCGCTTCGTGCTCGGGGCGATCGCATCCGGCGCCGTCCGGGTCCGGTCGA
Organism: Actinomycetes bacterium; assembly: GCA_031373405.1. Classification (GTDB taxonomy): domain Bacteria; phylum Actinomycetota; class Actinomycetes; order S36-B12; family CAIYMF01; genus Longivirga. The sequence continues at coordinate 4,250 of JANMMN010000044.1, read as the reverse complement.
CCCGCATCACCGCGTCGCCCACGGCGCGGCTCGAAACCGACGTGCGCTTCAGCACCGAGGCCGTCTCGGCGCTGGTGCGCTGGGTCGGGTCGGACCCGGCGGTGGTGCGATCTGCGACGGCGGAGTACGTCGACCGAGGTGGCGTGGTCGACGCGTCCTGGTCGGTCGACGGTGAGTCCGGCAGCGACCAGGTGGTGGGGGCGGCGTACCCGTTGATGCGGGTGTTCACCGGGCCGTTCGTGCTGCGGTCGGTGCTCGGCCTCGACGTCGTCGTGCCCGACATCGCCGACGCGCGTGACGCCGCATCGTTCCTGCGCCCGTCGTCGAGCCGACGCTCCGCCGAGGTTCTCGGCGACCGTGAGGTGCTCGTCGACGGGGTCGCTCGGGCGGGTACGGCGTACCGCTGGACCGGTGGGGCCTACGGCGAGGACGGCGCCGACTTCGTGGTCGACGCCGGCGGGCTGCTGCTCTCCTACGCGGTGACTCAGCCGAGCGGACGCTGGGAGGTCACCCTCGCCGAGGTCACCGGACCGTGGCCGGTGCCCTCGAGCTGGCCCACTCCGGGCTGAGGGGTTCGACGGAGTCAGTCTTCGAGGTCGTCCGAGGCCTGTCTGCTGCGGTGCACGAACCAGCCGACGACGACCCCCGAGCCGTTCATCGCCCAGTGCAGGGCGGCCGGCGGGAACAGGCTGCCGGTGACGACCCGCAGCAGTGCGAAGCCCACGCCGCCGAGGCCGGTGACCAGGACCGTGGACAGGATCGTCGGGATCGGCGACCCGGTTGTCACGGTGTGCGCGTCGTGCATCTCCAGGCTCGGGCTGATGTGCCAGAGACCGAACAGGACCGACGTGAGCACGATCGCCGTCGTCGTTCCCCACAGGTCCGCGCAGAGGGCGAAGAGAACACCGCGGAAGGCGAACTCCTCCACCAGCACGGTGCCGAACGGGATGTCGAGCAGGGCGCGTCGTGCCGTCGTGAGCCCGGAGACCTCGGTGACGCGCTCGTCGGCGAACAGGTGCCGCGCGCGCGGGATCCCGCCGACGATGCCGATGCCGGCGCCGACGACGAGGACGATCCCGGCGGACCACACGAGACCGGTGATCCAGGTGAGCGGTCCCAGCCCGAGCTCGGAGGGGCTGAGCCCATGCGTCCACGCGATCGCGATCAGCCCGCCGGTCGTGGCCAACGCGGCCGCGACGTAGGGCACTCCCTCGACCCCACGGGTCAGGCCCTGGAAGCCGATCATCGCGACGACGACCCCGACGATCGCGCCCGCATCGCCGAAGAGCAGGACGCCGAGAACCACGCCGATCACGAGGAAGGTGGCGGCCACTGCACGGCCCATGCCGGTCACGTATCCCCCGCCTCTCCGCTGTGGACGCACTACGGTCGCATGTGCAGATGTCGTGCGCGTGGGTGGAGGGGTCATGGTCAGGCCGGAGATCGTCGGTCGGGGTCAGCAGGTCGGTCTGGTGCTCGCCTCCGCGGCGGTGCCGGGGACGTTCACGAGGTCGCTCTCGGAACGCAGCTGGCTCGACCAGGGCCTGATCACGGGACTCGCCACCGGGACGCACTTCCTGCTCAGCGTCATGGCGCAGGACACGATCGACGCCGGTGGCACCGCGCTCTCGACCGTGCTGCCCCTGCCCGAGTCGTGGAGCGACGAGCGGCGCGCGAAGGCCTCGACGCTTCTGCTCGACCTCGCCGTCATCCCGATCGGCACGGGGATCGTCGCCGTCATCGGACATCGCGACAACGAGACGGCCACGCGCGGGTTGATCCGACAGCTGGGGTGGCGCTTCGCCGTGACCGGCGCGGGAGCCTCGATCCTCGCCGGTGCCCTGGCGGTCACGCATCGCCTGGATGACGCGGTCGGCGCGAAGGGTCGGCTCGAACGCTTCCCCGTCGCGATCCCGGTCGGGCTCGCGGTCGCTCTCGTCATCGAGAGCATCCGGCAGCGGGAGAACCCGCCCGAGCACTTCGCGGACCCGGCGCGGTCCAACCCGCTCCTGGGTCTCGCGGCAGGTGGCGCCGTGGTGCTCACCATCGCCGGACTGGCGATCGGCGAGTCCTGGATCGCGCGTCAGCTCGGCTCGGTCGGCAGCCGGGTGCTGCCGGGCTCGGAGACCACCTGGCGGCGAGCCGGTCACGCGCTCGCCCTCGGCGCGGTCGCGCTCGGCACCAACGCAGCGTGGAGCAAGGCGATGCGGGGCATCGAGTCGGGCACGTCGCTCTACGACGAGGGCATGGACGAGTCCGCGCCGGCGCTGTGGACCCTGCCGCAGATGAGCGGTGCGCCGGAGAGCCTCGTGCACTGGGACACGCTCGGCCGCGAGGGCCGGCGCCACGTCGTGACCTTCGTGCGCCCCATGCCGCTGCTCGACCGGCCGGCCGAGATCAACGGCACCCCGCGCCCGGAGCTGTCGATCCCGACGGTGATGAAGGAGGACGCGACGGCGACGCCGATCCAGATCTTCGTCGGCCTCGACAGCGCACCGACGGTGACGGAGCGGGTCGACCTCGCCCTCGCCGAGATGGACCGCACCGATGCGTGGTCGCGCTCGCTGCTCATGCTCGTCTCGCCCACCGGCACCGGGTACGTCAACTATGTCGCGATCGCGGCGACGCAGTACATGACTCGCGGCGACATGGCCTCGATCACCCTGCAGTACTCCAAGCGCCCCTCGCCGCTCTCGCTGGGCAAGATCGGTGACGCCAAGGAGCAGAACCGCTTGCTGTGGCTGCGGATCCTCAAGCGACTTCGCGGGATGGCCCCGGCGGACCGTCCCCGGGTGGTCGTGTTCGGCGAGTCGCTCGGTGCGCACACGAGCCAGGCGGCGTTCCAGGGCTGGGGCACGCTCGGGCCCGAGGCGCTCGGCATCGACCGAGCTCTCTGGATCGGTACGCCGGAGGCCAGTGCGTGGCGGCACGAGCTCGTCGGTCCGGAGCGCCCGGAGGTCGACAAGAGCATCGTCGCGATCGTGAACGACTACGAGCAGTTCCTCGCCCTCGGCGAGGCGAAGGAGAGCTGCCGGTACGTGCTGCTCAGCCATGACAACGACGGCGTCACCAAGTTCGGCGCCAGCCTGATCAACCGGCGTCCGCAGTGGCTCGGTCCGGACCGCCCGCGGATGGTGGAGGTGGCGCAGCGCTCACCGCGTGGCATCCCCGCCTCCATGCGCTGGCGTCCGATCACGACGTTCTTCCAGCTTCTCGTCGACATGAAGAACGCTCAGCTCCCGGGGTCCTACACGGCCTGGGCGCACGACTACCGCCCCGATCTGCCTGAGTTCGTCCGCGACGTGTTCGACCTCGACTGCTCCGACGAGCAGCTCGCGGCGATCAAGCTGGCGTGCGAGCAGCGCGAGGAGTTCCGCGAGACGGTCTTCGGGTGAGCGGCTCGGTCGGCCGTAGATCTTGACCCGTTCCACTGAGTGGATTAGCGTTCCATTTGTGAGCAGCCACGAGGTCGTCATCGCCGGCGCCGGCCCGGTCGGGATGGTCGCTGCGCTGCGCCTCGGGCAGGCCGGGGTCCCGGTCACCGTCCTGGAGGCCGGCGACGACCTCGCGCTGGACTCCAAGGCCTCGACGTTCCACATCCCGAGCCTCGAGCTGCTCGACACGCTCGGCATCGGCGACACGATGCACGAGCAGGGCCTGCGGGCGCCGGTGTTCCAGCAGCGTGAACGTCACGGGGGTGTGCTCGCCGAGCTCGACCTCGGGGTGCTCTCCGACGTCACCCGGTTCCCCTACCGCCTCCAGCTCGAGCAGAACAAGCTCACCCGGATCATCCGCCCGATCCTCGACTCGATGGATCACGTCGAGCTGCGGTTCGGTGTGCACGCCGATCGCGCCGAGGACCGCGGCGACCGCGCGGCGCTCTTCGTCGACGGCAGCGACGAGCCGCTCGAGACCGACTGGCTGCTCGGCTGCGACGGTGCCAACTCGATGGTGCGCCAGTCCCTGGGCTTCGGCTTCGAGGGTGTGACGTTCCCCGAGCGCTTCCTGGTGATGTCGACGTCGCACGAGTTCCGCGACTCCATCCCCGACCTCGCACACGTCGCCTACATCAACGACCCGGACGAGTGGGTCGTCCTGCTGCGTACGCCGGACCACTGGCGGGTGCTCATGCCCGTCCCGGCCGAGGAGTCCGACGAGGCCGCGGTGAGCGACGCCCGGATCCAGGCGCGCCTGCACGGTCTCGTCCGTCTCGACCACGACGTCGAGGTGCTCCAGCACAGCCTCTACCG
>JANMMN010000384.1:0-16266 GCA_031373405.1 Actinomycetes bacterium | reverse complement strand
AGGCCGGACTTGCTGCGGGTGCGTCCTTGATCCCCGCGCTGCTGCCCGGGCTCGTCGCGGCAGCGGTCGGCTACACCCTCTTCGTCGGCGTCGGGGCCTGGGCCGGACTCCCGTCGCAGTCCATCGAGGTGCCGGGTCTTCCCGACTACCCGACCACCCGCGTGATCGACCTCCTCATGGCTGTCGTCGTCGGAGTGCTCGTCGTGCTCGTCGTCGACGTCGTACGCCGACTGGCGCGAGGCGTGTCCGCAGTCCGGCCCCGGATCGGCGCGGGCCCGTCGCTGCTCGGGGCGGCCGTGGCGCTCGGCGTCATCGCGATCGTGGCTGAGGCGCTCGGGGCCTCCAGCCACGACGTGCTCTTCAGCGGCCAGTCCTCGATGCCGGACCTGGTGAGCACCACGTCCCAGACGACGCTGTGGGTCCTGATCGTGGCGAAGTCCCTCGGCTACGCCCTCTGCCTGGGCGCCGGCTTCCGCGGCGGGCCGGTCTTCCCCGCCATCTTCATCGGCACCGCCGCGGCCATGCTGCTCGTCAACCTGGCGGGGATGTCCCCGACCGTGGCCGTGGCGATCGGCACCGCCTGCGGCGTGACCGCCTTCACCCGGCTGATCTTCACCTCGCTCGTGTTCGCCACGTTGCTCGTCGGCTCGGCGTCCGGTGCAGCGATGCCTGCTGCGGTGCTGGGTGCGGCCGCGTCCTGGATCACCGGCGTCGTCCTCGACAAGCGCGCGAGCGCGATCCCCGGCACCCCGCGGGTGCCCGAGTGACGGCCCCGACGCTAGCCTTCGCCCCATGACCGGATCCGACGCCTCGCACGCATCACACCCCGTCCACCCGGTGACGGCGAGCATCGTCGCGCTGGTCATCGTGGCGATGTTCACGGCGGTCTTCGCGGCGATGACCACCAAGGCGCTCGACGGGCCGGTGATCCTCGTCGCCGTGATCATGGCCGGCTGGGGTCTCACGTCGATCTGGGCGCTCGACAGCGACCCGGTCTGACCTGGCTCAGTCCCGGCGGCGGTCGCCGTCGGCCAACGAACGCAGATAGGCGTTGTAGTCGGCGAGCTCGTCCCTTCCCTGCCCTCCGGCGGCCGCCCGGTCAGCCGACCGGTCGAGGCGTCTCGCCTCCCGCTCGTCGGCGCGAACCCATTGCGCGAACATCGCGCACATGACGAGCACCATCGGGATCTCACCCGTGGCCCAGCCGATCCCCGCACCGAGATGCTGGTCGGCGAGCAGGTCGACGGCGTACGGCCGTTGCAAGGCCGTGTAGTAGCCGACCGCGATCACGGTCGTCGTCATCATGAGAGCGATCGAGAAGAACGAGTGCAGCGGCATGACCACGAGCATGATCACCATGCGCACCAGGAAGGGTGGCCGGTGCGGACCGGGGTCGATCCCGATGAGACTCCAGAAGAACAGCGACCCGGCCAGGAGGAAGTGCACACCCATCGCGATGTGTCCCCAGTGGCTCGCCATCAACCACGGGAACAGCGCAGTGAAGTACAAGCCGTAGAAGCCGACCACGAAGATCGTCGACGCGACGACCGGCTGTGACACGACACCGACGACACGGGAGTGCACGACCTGGGTGAGCCACTCGCGCGGACCGAGCTCGCCGGCGTTGCGCGGCAGGGTCCGCAGCGCCAACGTGATCGGTGCGCTGAGCACGAAGAAGATCGGGATCACCATGCTGAGCAGCATGTGCTGGACCATGTGCACGCTGAACATCACATGGGCATACGTCGCGACTCCGGAGTTCGTCGTGACGAACAGCAGGAGCAGCCCGACGTACCACGACGCGGCGCGCCCGATGGGCCAGGCGTCACCCGAGCGACGCAGCGCGCGCAGGCCGACGGCGTACAGCGCCCCGAGCAGCACGACGACCGTGAGCCAGAAGCCGTCGGGGCGGGCCTCGCCCCACAACAGGCCGGCGAGGTCGGGGGCCGGCGGCAGGTCGAAGCCGAGCAGGAGCCGCGCGGGGGTCAGCGACGAGCTCGGCGGATCATCGACCACGGGCGGTGGCGTGCGCGAGAGGGCGACCGCGACGCCGATGGTGGCCGCCATGACGAGGACCTCGACGGACGCGACGCGGACGAACTGGAGCCGGGACGCCTCACTGCCCATCGTGGCAACCGAGTGCTTGCGGTGCCACACACCGAACGTCGCGATCACGACGAGCAGGACGACCTTGAGGATGACGATCCGTCCGTACCAGGTCGTCGCGAGGTCCGCCGGCGAGGACAGGCGCAGAGAGGCATTGACGGCACCGCTGACCGCGACCGCGACCGCGCACCACAGCGCAAGCACGCTGAACCGCGGCACGGCGACCGGGAACGGGCGACGGTCGGTGGTTCCCAGCAGCACGAGCGCCGTGATGCCACCGCACCACAGGGTGAGCGCGACGACGTGGACCATGAGGCTGGAGACGGCGAGGGTGTGGTCGGCCGACGTCCCCGCGTGACCGGTCAGGGTCGGTGGGATCACGGCCACCACGGCGAGCAGGCCGGTCAGCGCCGCTCCGGTGGTGGTGCGGACGGCGTACGCGCAGCAACCGACCACGAGTGCCAGCAGGGCCTGCACCAGCAGCGACCGGCCGAGGTCGATGTCGACGAGGAAGCTCCACAGCAGCGACGGGTCGAGCACCGAGGGCACCGGCTGCGCGAGCACGTCGGACAGGGTGAGGACAGCCTGCGCCGTCGTCGCGGCGGCCCACACCAGGGCCGACCACCGCGCCACCCTGGTCCACCGCAGCCGAGCGCCGCGCAGCTCGCCGTGACGGGCGGGCACGAGCACCCCTCCGAGCAGCAGCAGCCCGACGGTGAGCACCGCCGCCAGCTGGGACAGCACCCGGGCGAGCGGCAGCCCCCACGACGTGCCAGCGCCGGGGTCGGGCAGCCCACCGACACTGCCGACGGGCCGTCCGTCGCCGACCCAGAGCAGTGCGACCACGCTGGCGAACGCGATCAGGACGGCTGCCGCGAGCAGCCGTGACGGCCGCACGGACGACCCTGCCGTCGTGGGACCACGCACGGACGTCACGGAGGTGGTCATGTCGGCCGACGTCGGGCCAGGACCGCACCGACGACGAGCACCGCGAGCAGGCCGACGCCTGCGACGACCCAGGCCGATCCGCCGTCGGCGGACCCGACGCCCGCACCCCCGCTCGCCGACGGCGGCGCGGTCGCAGCGGTCGGTGTCGAGGTGCGTGTCGGCGGGCCGGTCGGGCCGGCACTCGACAGCCTGGCCGTGAAGCCGAAGGTCCCCGAGATCGGGTGACCGTCGGAGGAGACGACCCGGTAGGCCACGACGTAGCGCCCGCTCTCGCTGAGAGGGCCCAGAGGTGCGACGACGTCGCTGCCGTCGACGATCGGTGCTCCGGAGGTGACCGACGTGCCGGCGGGGCCGGTCACGAGCACGGTGAGGCCGAGCTCCGTGACCGCCTCGGAGAAGCCCAGCCTGACCTCCGTCGGGGGGCTCGTCACGGTAGAGCCGGCCACGGGGTCAGACCTGGTCAGCTGGTCGTGCGCGCCGGCAGGCGCGGCGCCGAGCACCGCGGACACGGCGAGCGGGAGACCGACGGTCAGCGCGAGGGCGACCCGGCGGCCGACGGTCGGGTGGGACAGGGACAGCATGCGTTCCTCGGGGTGGTCGACGAGAGGGGGCTCGAGTGGTCCCGTCGACCGGTGGTCAGCGGGACGCGACGAGCGCCGGAGGTCCGCGTCGGCTCGTCGCCGGGGCAAGCAGGACACTCGCCGTGGTCGGCACGCGGTGCGACGGCACGAGACCGCACGCCGCTCCCAGCGGCAGCGGCGGTCCGCTCCACAGCCGTCGTACGACCCGGGCGAGCGCCCGCAGGAGCTCACCGGTGGCGTCCAGGCCGGCAAGGAGCACCGCAGCCACCACGATCGCCACCAGGTGTGCGGCGACCATGCCGGCCGAGGTCGCGCCGGGGCCGGTGTGGGCGTGCGTGGGACCGACGTCGGTGACGAACCGTGCCAGCCGCGGGTCGACCTGACCGGCCGGGCCGGCGAGCCACATCGACCCGTGGACGGCCACCTGCATCGTGGCGAGCGCGAGAAGCAACCTGCGTGGTGTCCAGACCTCGCGGGCGGCCAGGACGCACCCGACCGCCACGGCAAGAGCGACCAGGCCGCCGATCGGTGCCATCGCGAGCGATCCACCGACGTACGCATGACCCGCGAGCGCGACGCCGAGCCCGACCGTCGCCACCACGACGCCACGCGCCACCGGGGCGGGGACGGGGGGTCGGGACACCTCATCATGGTAGGCGAGCGGGTCGGCTCGGGCGCGTCCGGAAGATCACACCCGGCGCCCGCTGCTTCGGCCCCGGCGCGGTGGTCCGGCCGCTAGCGTCGAGCCGGGCGACCGGATCGACCCGACCGGCCGCACCCGACGACCGAAGGAACGGCCACGTGATGCGCACGATCACCCTCGCCGAGCTTCCCGCCGCACTCGCGTCGCTGCCGGCCAACCCCCGGGTCGTGGTCAGCGGCAACTTCGCCACCCCGCACGCCACCCTCGCGGTCGTCGACTCCTCTGTCGCCGTCTACCGGCTGCACGCGCTCAACGCACAGGTCGGCCTGCCCGACCGCGAGGGCGTGACTCTCGAGACGAGCTTCGTCGGCCCCGGGATGCGTCGCAGCGCCCACCTCGTCTACATCCCGTCGCGCCTCTCGCTCGTGCCGCGACTGTTCGCGACGACGTGCCCGCCGGACGTCGTGCTCGTGCACGCGAGCCTGCCGGTCGACGGGAAGGTCTCGCTCGGCATCGAGGTCAACATCCTTCCCGCTGCGATCGAGGCCGCGAGGGCGCGTGGCGCCCTGGTCATCGCCCAGGCCAACCCGCAGATGCCGTACACGTTCGGTGACGGCGAGATCGATGTCGACGCGATCGACTACGTCGTGGAGGTCGATGCGGAGCTCGTCTCGCCGCCGACGATGTCGATCGACGACGTCTCGGCCGAGATCGGCCGACGGGTCGCGACCCGCGTCGCCGACGGCGCAACCCTCCAGCTCGGCATCGGCGCGGTGCCGGACGCCGTGCTCTCGGGACTCACCGCGCGGCGCGGGCTACGGGTGTGGAGCGAGATGTTCAGCGACGGCGTGCTCGAGCTCGACCGCGCAGGCGCACTCGACGAGGAGGCCGTGCTCACCTCGTCGTTCGTGTTCGGTTCCCCCGAGCTCTATCGCTGGGTCGACCGCAACCCGCGCGTCGACATGCGACGTACCGAGACCACGAACGAGCCGTCGCTCATCGCCCGCAACCATGCGATGACCTCGGTCAACACGGCTCTCCAGGTCGACCTCTACGCCCAGGCGAACGCCTCGCGCGTCAACGGCCGGATCTACTCCGGCTTCGGCGGCCAGACCGACTTCATCGTCGGAGCGCTGCACTCGATCGATGGTCAGGCAATCCTGGCGCTCCGCTCCTGGCACCCGCGGGCGAACGTCTCCACCATCGTCCCGATGATCGACGAACCGGTGACCTCCTTCCAGGCGAGCGCCATCGTCACCGAGCAGGGCACTGCCGAGATCTGGGGCCACGACGACCACACCCAGGCGGCGCACCTCATCGAGCACGCAGCCCACCCCGACGTGCGCGACGAGCTCTGGGAAGAGGCGCGCGCCCTGCACCTCACCGCCCTCTGACCCGCCCTCCGAGCGTGAGCACCGACAACTCACGCGACACTGCCACCGTCAGACCGCTGCCCACTGATCCAAGGAGCCTTCATGACCGACGACCGGCTCGTGCTCTCGGTGGAGTTCCGTGCGGCACCGCGACGCGCCGAGGAGCTCCGCGCCGCCCTGCTCGACCTCGTGGCGCCGACCCGTGCCGAGGACGGCTGCGAGCGTTACGACCTGCACGACGACCCCACCGACCCCGACCGCTTCGTGTTCTACGAGATCTGGGCGACACCGCAGGCCCACGCAGCGCACGACCGCACCGAGCATGTTCGTGGCATCGTCGCGGCGCTCCCTGAGCTCACCGTCGAATCGCCCCGCGTGCTGCGGTTGCGCCGGATCGAGGCGGCGCCGTGAGGCGTCGCGTCCTCGGCCCCGGGCTCGAGGTGGGCGCGCTCGGCCTCGGTTGCATGGGAATGAGCGACTTCTACGGACCGCACGACGACGACGAGTCCCTCGGCGTGCTCGGTCGCGCACTCGAGCTCGGCGTCACCATGTTCGACACCAGCGACATGTACGGGATCGGAGCCAACGAGCGCCTTCTCGGCCGGTGGCTCCCGGCCCACCGCGACCAGGTGGTGCTCGCGACCAAGTTCGGCGTCGAACGATCGACCACCGACCCCGGGTTGCGCCGGTTCCGCGGTGACCGCACCTACGTCCTTCAGGCCTGCGACGCCTCCCTCGAGCGGCTCGGCATCGAGACGATCGACCTCTACTACCTGCACCGCGTCGACCCCGCGACACCGATCGAGGAGACTGTCGCCGCGATGGCCGAGCTCGTCACCGCGGGCAAGGTGCGTCACCTCGGACTCTCGGAGGCCGCTCCGGAGACGATCCGTCGGGCAGCCGCGGTGCACCCCATCACAGCCGTCCAGACCGAATGGTCGCTCTGGTCGCGTGACATCGAGGACGAGGTGCTGCCGACCTGCCGCGAGCTCGGGATCGGCATCGTGCCCTACAGCCCGCTCGGCCGGGGGTTCCTGACCGGTCAGATCAGGTCGGCGGACCAGCTGGCACCCGACGACGTGCGCCGGAGCTCGCCACGCTTTGCGCAGGACGCGCTGCAGGGAAATCTCGGCACGGCGTCAGCCGTGTTCGCCATCGCCGCCGAGCTCGGCCTGACCGCGGGCCAGCTCGCCCTGGCCTGGGTGCTCGCCCAGGGAGAGGACGTCGTGCCGATCCCGGGCACGCGCCGGATCCGCTACCTGGAGGAGAACACGGCGGCGGACGCCGTCACCCTCGACGACGCGGCGCTCTCCCGCATCGACGCGGCAGCTCCTCGTGGTGCCTTCGCAGGTGAGCGTTACCTCGACATGCGCTCGGTCGTCGGCCTGACGCCCAAGAACTCCTGAGCAGATCGCAGGACCGAGGAGAGCCCCATCACGCCATCGGCGTGGGTGCACGGACGGGACGATCGCGGTCGAGGCCGTCGGCCCGGCGGCGCGCCATCCCCGACAGCGCTTCCCACACGACGCGGTGCCCGTTGTTGGCCGTGATGTCGGCGTGGTCGTACGCCGGCGCCACCTCGACCACGTCGACGCCGACGATCCGCGTGTCGGTGGCGATGCGGCGTACGGTCCGGAGCAGGTCGATGGGCGTCATCCCTCCCGGCTCCGGGGTGCCCGTGCCGGGCGCGAAGCCGGGGTCGAGCACGTCGATGTCGACCGAGAGGTAGATGAACTCCGGGCCGTCGAGCGCCTCGGCGATCACCCGGTCGATCACGGCATGGATCCCGTCCTCCCAGATCTCCTGCATGAAGTGCGTGCGCATCTCCTGCTCGCGCATCCAGGCCACCACGTCGGCCGGCGGCCAGTAGCCACGCAGACCGACCTGGACGAAGTTTCGTCCCGGGATGGCGCCGCTCTCGATCAACCTGCGCATGGGCGTGCCATGGCTGGCGAGGTTGCCGTCGATGTCGTCCGCCGTGTCGGCGTGCGCGTCGAAGTGGATGAGCCCGACTCGACCGTGGCCGAGGTGGTCAGCGACCGCTGACGCGGACGGCCACGTGATGGCGTGGTCGCCGCCGAGCACCACGGGCACGATCCCGCGCGACGCGACCGCGTGCACGCGGTCGTAGATCGCCGCACGCGACGGCTCCCACTGCCCGTGCCGGCAGATGGCGTCGCCGAAGTCGACGACGTCGATGTGGTCGAAGATCTCGAGCTGCAGATCGAGATGGTAGGTGCCGGGCGTGTGCGCGTTGCGCAGCGCTCGAGGGCCGAATCGGGCCCCGGGCCGGTACGTCGTCCCACCGTCCCAGGGGGCGCCGACGACGGCAACGTCGGGAGCCCAATCGTCGAGCTCGTCGAGCTCGGTGAGGAAAGGGCGGTGACCGAACGTCGCTGGGCCCATGTAGTCGTCGGCCTCGAGCTGCTCGCGCATGCCGGGCTTGATCCGCTCGTCCATGAACTCACCCTAGGACCGGGTGCCACGGTCGGGCTCTATCCTCAGGGCGACTCCGTCGCTGAGACATCGATGGACCCGCACCCGAGGACGGCCCATGCCCGACACCCCGCTCGAGGTCGCACCGCGACCTGCGGTCGACATCGATCGCGCCGCTGCGCTCGCGCGCGAGGTGTACGGCGTGACCGGCACGGTCACCGAGCTGGGGAGCCATCAGGATCGCAACTTCGCGATCGAGACCGGCGACGGGCGACGCGTGCTCAAGGTGGCGAACCGCGGCTGGGGTCGGTCGGCGTTGGAGGCGCAGAACGCCGCGCTGCGACACATCGCCGGGCTGGAGGCCGGGTTCGACGCACCCGAGCCGCTGCCGGGGCTCGACGGCGCGCTCCTGCACGAGGCCGTCGTCGGGGGGGACCTGCTGCCGCTGCGGCTCCTGAGCTACGTCGACGGCCTGCCGCTCTCCGACGTGCGCCACCTGGCCCCCGCTGTCGTCTCCGACCTCGGTCGGCTCTCCGCCCGCGCGTCGGCTGCGCTCGCCGGCTTCGACCATCCCGGGCTCGACCGCGTCGTGCAGTGGGACCTCATGCGGGCCAATGACGTGATCGCAGCCCTGCTCACGTCGATCGCCGATCCCGGGCGCCGCCTCCTCGTCGCGGACCGCGCCACCGCGGCCGCGGAGCGCCTGACCTCGATGGCGGGATCCCTTCGGGTGCAAGCGATCCATGGCGACGTCACCGATGACAACGTCGTGGGCGAACGCGACGAGGCGGGGCGGATCCGCCCGCGAGGCATCATCGACTTCGGCGACCTCACCCGCAGCTGGCTCGTCGCCGACCTCGCGGTGACGTGTGCCTCGGTGCTGCGACACTCCCCCGCCGACCCGTTCGCCGTCATCCCCGCCGTACGCGCCTTCGACGCCGTCGTAGCACTCACCGACGAGGAGCTCACGGCGCTGTGGCCCCTGGTCGTGCTCCGCGGTGCGGTTCTGGTCACCAGCGGTGAGCACCAGGCGGCGCTCGACCCCGACAACGACTCGGCGACAGGTCCGCTCGAGTCGGAGTGGCGGATCTTCCACACCGCGCGAGCCGTGCCGTTCGAGCTCGCCGAGGCCACCCTGCGCGACGCGCTCGGCCGCGCCCCTGCCGCCCGGCACGTGGCGAGACGCGCCGCCGTACGCGATGGGCGGCCGCTCTTCCCGGCGGTGACCGACATCGCGGCCGTCGACCTCTCCTCGACGAGCGACCTGCTGCACTCGGGTCGCTTCCTCGTCCCGGGCGCCGAGCGCGACATCCTCCACGAGGCTGCTTCTCGCCACGGTGCCTCCGGGACTCGGTACGACGAGGCGCGGTTGACCCGCACTGCCCTCGACTCGGCCGACCCCAGCGCGACAGTCGCCCTGGGCGTCGACCTGGTCCTGCCGATCGGGACGCAGGCCGTCGCGCCCTGGGACGCGGACGTGGTCGACGTGGTCGGTTCGACGCTGCGCCTCGACTCGGTCGCCGGCCGGCTCACGGTTTCTGGCCTGAGCCCCTCGGTCGAGGCAGGACAACGACTCCGAGCCGGTCATCCGATCGGCACCGTCGGCGGCGGCGAGGTGCACCTCCACCTGTGTGTCGACCCCGCGCTCGACGCCCCCGACTTCGCGACATCGGTGACGCGCGGGGGGTGGATCACGCTGTGCCCTGACCCCTCACCGCTGCTCGGCATCGAACTGGCCGCTCCGGGCGACGAGGCCGGCCGCCTGCTCGAGCGCCGGGACGCGTCCTTCGCCCGGGTGCAGGAGCACTACTACGAGGAGCCGATGCGCATCGAGCGCGGCTGGCGACACCACCTCGTCGACACCCAGGGCCGCGCCTACGTCGACATGGTCAACAACGTCGCCGCGATCGGTCACGGCCATCCACGTCTCGCCGACGCGGTCGAGCGGCAGCTGCGCACGCTCAACACCAACTCACGCTTCCACTACGCGGCGGTCGGCGAGCTCTGCGAACGACTCGCCGCGCTGGCCCCCGCCGGTCTTGACACCGTGTTCCTCGTCAACAGCGGTTCTGAGGCCGTCGACCTCGCGCTCCGGATCGCCCAGTCGGTCACCGGCCGGCGGGACGTGATCGCCGTCCGCGAGGCCTACCACGGTGTGACGATGCTCTCCGACGCGGTGACGACCTCGCTCTACGACAACCCGACTGCGTTGGAGGACCGCCCCGACTGGGTGCACCTGACATCCGCACCCAACTCCTTCCGCGGTCGCTACCGCGGCGCGAGCGCGAGCGCCGGCTATGTCACGGAGCTCCACGAGCTCGTCGAGCGGATCGCGTCGGAGGGCCGGCCGCCTGCGGCGTACATCTGCGAGCCCGTGTTCGGCAATGCCGGCGGCGTGCTGCTCCCCGAGGGCTACCTTGCCGCTGCGTACGACGCGGTGCGAGCGGTCGGTGGGCTCTGCATCGCCGACGAGGTCCAGGTCGGGTACGGCAGGCTCGGTCACCACTGGTGGGCACACGAGCTGAACGGCGTCACGCCCGATGTGATCACGATCGCCAAGGCGATGGGCAACGGGCATCCGCTCGGTGCCGTCATCACGACGCGCGCCATCGCCGACGCCTTCGCCGCCCAAGGCTCGTTCTTCTCCTCCGCGGGGGGCAGCCCCGTGTCGTGCATGGTCGGCCTGACCGTTCTCGACGTGATCGAGGAGGAAGGGCTGCAGGCCAACGCCGCCCGCGTCGGCGACCGCATCGTCGAGCGCTGCACCGAGCTGATGACCCGCTACCCGATCGTCGGCGCCGTGCACGGGATGGGGCTCTACCTCGGTGTCGAGCTCGTCCGCGATCGCGACACCCTCGCACCGGCGACCGAGGAGTGCTACGCGATCTGCGATCGTCTCCGCGAGCTCGGCGTCGTGGTGCAGCCCACGGGCGAACGGGCCAACGTCCTCAAGCTGAAACCACCGATGTGCCTCACGATCGAGAGCGCCGATTTCGTCGTGGACCAGCTCGAGACGGTGCTGCGCGACGGTTGGTGATGCCGGTCAGCTGAGCAGGCGCGGTAGCAGCGCGCCCGTGCGACCGACGTACGCCTCGAACTCGGGGTCCTCGCCGTAACGCTGGGCTTGTGCGAGCTCCGCCCCAGTGGTCGCCGACACCATGAGCAGCACGATGTACGTGGGCGCCAGCACGACGGCGGGCACGACCCAGCCCCAGCCGAGCGCCGATGCCGCGCCCAGCGCGCACACGAGCAGCCCGACCTGCAGCGAGATCTCGCCCAGGTAGTTGGGATGCCTCGAGCGCGAGAAGAGACCGCGGTCCACCCACCGCTGCGGCGCCCGCTCCTTGCCACGCTGCTTCTGCAGGTCGGCGTTCGTCTCGAGCCCGAGTCCCGACGCCATGACCGCGGCGCCGATCGCAACCCACACCGAGATCGCCGCGTCGGTCGCCGCGAGGGTGTACGTCGTCAGCGCGTGGAAGGTGAACAGCGTCGAGGTCTGGAGCCACAGCAGCACCTTGATGGGCATGGGCAGCGTGCGGTGAGCCGACCGCACTCCCGCCGCTCGGGCAGCGAAGCTGGGGTGACGCAGGCGGCGCAGCGCGAAGGCGAAGAGCCGGATGCCGTAGAGGACGAGCACGCCGCCCACGAGCAGCGCGGCGGGTGAGGGCCCCTCGAGCCCGAGCACGGTCGCATTCAGCACGACCGCGGCGGCGGCGTACCCGAAGTTGAACACCCAGACGAAGTTGACGAAGACGATCGCGCAGAGCGCCAACGCCTCGACCACCAGCACGGTGCTGACCGCCGACCAGCGTCCCTGTGCCACAAGCACGCCCGCCGTCACCCACATCGCCAGCACGAACACCGGGAAGATGCGGCGGATCTGGCCTTCGCCGATCGCGATCCCATGCCGCTGGCCGGTGCGGCCGTGGTGGTTGGTCGCGATGGTGCTGCTCTCGTCGCTCATCTTCGGTCCCCACCTAGTCCACGTCGGTCGTGGACCCGGGTGACCGACGGGCGCACGCTATCGCGACGGCAGTGGCTGCGCCGGACAGGGCGCCAGCACCCGCCTCGTCGAGCCCGACGCCGATGAGTGCGGCTACTCGACCTCGTAGCGACGCGGGACGAAGGTCTGGCTGTCGAGCGGCGGCCGGACGTAGGCGCGATGCTGCACCGGCGGCAGCACGATCTCGTCGTGCTCGATCGGCTGGTAGGGCACCAGCGAGAGCAGGTGGGCCATGATGTTGAGGCGCGCCGTCTTCTTGTCCTCGGCGTCCACGACGTACCAAGGGTTCTCCTTGGTGTCGGTGTAGGCGAACATCTGGTCCTTCGCCTCGGCGTAGTCGACCCAGCGCGCCTGCGCCTCCATGTCCATCGGCGAGAGCTTCCACCGTCGCGCCGGGTCCTCGATGCGACCTTGGAACCGCTTGCGCTGCTCCTCGTCGGAGATCGACAGCCAGTACTTCACGAGCATGATCCCGTCGCGAGTGAGAGCCCGCTCGAGGATGGGGCAGACCCGCATGAAGTAGTCGTACTCCTCCTCCGTGCAGAACCCCATCACCCGCTCGACTCCCGCGCGGTTGTACCAGGACCGGTCGAAGATGACGATCTCGCCGGCCGCTGGAAGCTCGGCGATGTAGCGCTGGAAGTACCACTGCGTGCGCTGCCGCTCGGTCGGCGCGGGCAGAGCCACGACGCGGCAGTAGCGCGGGTTCATCTCGTAGGTCATCCGGCGGATCACGCCGCCCTTGCCAGCGGTGTCACGCCCCTCGAGGATCACGACGAGCCGCTGACCGCTCGCCCGGATCCACTCCTGCATCGCGACGAGCTCGGTCTGCAGTCGTGCGAGCTCGCGCTCGTACTCCTTCTTGGTCATGCTCTCGGGACCCACCAACGGGTCGTGCTTCTTCCTCACGGGTCCGAACCTAGCGCCGGGAACCCTGTGGCGACCCTCGAAACCGCCAACGTCACGAACCATCGGTCGACATCAAAAGAGCAACCCGATTCCGCAACTCGTCGAACTCTCGATGACGAAGAAGATGTGCTGATCGACATGATGCAGCTCGACGAAGCGCGGTCTCCGCCTGAGCCAGGTCATCCCTTCGGTGCAGTAGCCGGTAGCGGGCGACGAGGACTTCGGCAAGGACGTGGAGCCTTCGTGGAGTCTCCGCGTCGAGTTCTGTTCCTGGCTCCGTTACCGCGCTCAACAACGACACGGCCGTCTCCAGGTCGGAGGCTGGGCCGCCGTCGGCGAGGTACCGCGCGAGGACGGCTCGCCCACGACTAGCGCTTCTGTCGTGGCCGTCCGGGGAAGATCCATCAGATGCTTCAACATCGGATTCCAGCATCTGAACCGCTCGCCTGAGGTCCGAAGGAGCGCCCTGCAACTCGAACCGGTCAAGGAGCGACTGAGCGAGATTGCACTCGCTGTCCTCGAACCCGAGGCCCCGAACCGCGCCGTACATTCGGAGTACCTCCTCTCCGTGGTCGATTACCTCAAGCAGGTCCGCCGAACCCCCGTCCGCGAGGTACCGCTCCGTCAGACACAGGCCCCTAGCGGTGAGGAAGGTGCGACGTTCGTATGGTCGAGACGGCAGATCGCCAAGCCCAACGAGCTCAATGGCCAGGTCGAGATCTGCCCGCTCCCCCAATGCGCGGTATCTCTGCCAGAGCAGGCCACTGCGTGTTAGCGACGCGGCGACATCCCGGGGCGAGGACCCGCCGTCGCCGACCTCCGCGCGCTGCTCCTTCTCGATCTGGTCGAGCAGCGCCAGCGCACGATCGAGGCAACTCGGATCCTGCTCTCGATCGAACTTCATCCCCAAGGCCCAGACCAGGGTAGCTCGGCTGTCTCCAAGTGTGGCGGCTCCGCCTATCGCCTCAAAAAGGGCGATGCTGAACTCGAGATCGGCCGAGTTTCCGTCAGCTTGGTAGCGCAGTGTCAGCCCCCAGCCGAGGCACCATCCGGCGTTGAGCGCGATGACCTGACTCGGTTCTTGCCCGAGGACGTCCTCCACAAGACCGATGGCCCGTTCAAGGTCGAACCGGCCCATGTCCAGCTCCTGGTATCGAGTGAGATGCAAAGCAGCCAACCAACTGTCGGCCCGGTGCCGTCTCAGATCGCTGGGCACGAGCACGCTCGCAGCGCCTTCCATCTCTCGGATCGCCGCGTCGATCGCCGAGGGGTCGCCCGTGTCGCGGAACTGTCGGAAGGCACCCTCGGCGCGGTCAGCCCGCTCGGCAACCCAACGGTCCGTTCTACGGTGTTCGCTCCGGCGCGACCGCCGGAAGAGCGGCGACATACCTAACCCCCAGAACTCCGGAACCTCAGACTGGATGGGCGATGTACTGGTCGTCGTCGGGCGCGGGGCCGATCTCGACCGGGCGGTAGGTGTAGAAGAACTCGACCCCGTCCGGGCCGACGTCGTCGACCGCGTGCGCCACACCGGGAGGGACATAGACGTAGGACCCCTCGTCGACGCGTTTCCCGAGCATCACGCACGACCCGCGAGTGATGAGCATGTGATGGTGGGCGCCGTGGTGGGTGTGCTCGGGCTTGTGGCTCCCCGCCTCGACCCGAATCAGCCCGATCACGTTGTCACCGGACTGCCACAGAACCTTGTGCGCTGCACCCGCGATCCCGCGCAGCTCCTCCCAGGGCTCGGCATCCAGCGAGGCTGAGGTGCGCAGCAGGACGCGCCCGAGGTCCTCACGACGTCGCTCGACAGGTGACGGGCTCATCAGGCCTCCCACGTCCGGTGGTCCACTGCTGACGAACCTAGCCCGCCGCACGTGGCGTGTCCCGCGCTCCGGACGTGTCGTGCGACGCACCTACGATGACCGCACCGCACGCCGCGGACACGTAGACCGCCCCAGCCCGAGGGAGCCCGAATGCCGACCGGCCTCGACGCCCTCGCGGCACGCGTCGTCGATGCGGGGCCCACGGTCGGCCGGGTCCGCCTGATCTGCGTCGACGGGCCGGCGGGGTCGGGCAAGACCACATGGGCGGCGCAGCTCGACCTGGCTCTGCGCGAGCGCCACGTGTCGGTGGAGACCGTCCACGGCGACGAGGTCTACGAGGGCTGGCCCGTCGTCCGGGGAGCCGTCGACCGGATCGACGCCTTCACCCTGCTGCCGGAGCGGATGAGCAGGTGGTTCCTCCGCCCGTGGGCGGCGGGGCGCCCGGGCGGGCATCGGATGTGGGACTGGTCTGCCGACGCGTGGGGCGAGGAGCGCACGGTGACGGCCGCCGACGTCGTGATCCTCGAGGGGGTCGCCCTCGGCTCGCGGCTGCTGCGTTCCCACGCCGCGCTCTCGGTCTGGATCGAGGCGAGCCCTGACGTGCGCCTCGAACGGGTGCTGGCTCGCGACGGGGCGTCGATCCGCGCGGAGATGATCCGCTGGCAGGCCGACGAGGACGCCTGGCACGCCTTCGACGACACCCGCGACGGTGCCGACGTGCGGCTCGCGACGTGAGCCACCCCGTGGCACAGTGCCCGGATGGGGCAGCTGCGGCCGGACTGGCGTACGCCGAAGGCCGATCGCCTCGCCCCTGACCACCCCGACCGCGCGCAGCTCCTGGCCGAGCACGACAACGCGCTCGCGCACGATGATCCCGGCTACGTCGACCCGAGGTCGGGCTGGTGGGTGTTCACGGCCGCGCACCTCGCTGACGCCGGGACCTGCTGCGAGAACGGCTGCCGACACTGCCCCTATGAGTAGGGCTCACGAGCGCGCTTCCCGCGCGCGTCACGGGTGCCGTTGTCGGAGCGGGGCCTCGTAGCCA
Source organism: Actinomycetes bacterium (assembly GCA_031373405.1). Lineage (GTDB taxonomy): Bacteria > Actinomycetota > Actinomycetes > S36-B12 > CAIYMF01 > Longivirga. Next base: position 396 of record JANMMN010000384.1, on the reverse strand, counting down.
CACGGGCACCGGTCGCCTGGACCGACAGCACGACGAGGGCCATGGACTGGAGTGCTCGTCCATGGCCCTCGTGCTGGTGGTGGCGACGCTCAGTCGTCGTGGCTGTCGTCGCTGGCGTCGTCGTCGCTGTCCTGGCTGTCGTCGTGGCTGTCGTCGTTGCTGACGCTGTCGTCATCGCCGTCGTCGTCGCTGGAATCGACGTCGCTGGCATCGCTGGCGTCGTCGCTGCCGCGACCCTGATCTGAGGTCCCGTCGTCCGACCCGGCGCTCGGCGTCGCGTCACCGCGGCCCTGGTCCGGCGTGCCGTCGTCCGACCCGACGCTCGGCGTCGCGTCTCCGCGGCCCTGGTCCGGCGTCCCGTCGTCCGAGCCGACGCTCGGCGTCGCGTCACCGCGG
>JANMMN010000364.1:0-7578 GCA_031373405.1 Actinomycetes bacterium | reverse complement strand
GCCAGCTGCTGGAGTGGCAGCGCGAGACCGAGGACCCCGACGACTTCCTCGACTCGCTGCGCTACGACCTCGGGTCGACGGAGGTCTTCGTCTTCACCCCGAAGGGCGACGTCGTGGCGTTGCCCGGCGGGTCGACGCCGGTCGACTTCGCGTACGCCGTCCACACCGAGGTCGGTCACCGCTGCGTGGGGGCCCGTGTCAACGGAAAGCTCGCGCCGCTGGAGTCGGGGCTCACCTCGGGTGACGTCGTCGAGGTGTTCACCTCGAAGGCGGAGAACGCCGGCCCCAACCGCGACTGGTTGAAGTTCGTCAAGAGCCCGCGCGCCCGCTCCAAGATCAAGGCCTGGTTCTCGAAGGAGCGTCGCGAGGAAGCCGTCGAGACAGGCAAGGACTCGATCGCCCGGGCGATGCGCAAGGCCGGGTTGCCGCTGCACCGACTGCTGTCGAAGGACGCCCTTCAGGTCCTGCTCGCCGAGCTGCACTACCCGGATGTCACGTCCCTCTATGCCGCGGTCGGTGAGGGCAGGCTGCCGGCCGCCACGATCGTGACGCGGCTCATGCAGGCGCACGGGGGAGCGGACGGCGCGACCGAGGATCTGGCCGAGGTGATCACGCCGGCGCGGATCTCGACGGCGAAGGCGCGGCCTCAGGGCGACCCCGGCATCCAGGTCGACGGCGACGACGACGTCTGGGTCAAGCTGGCCCGATGCTGCACCCCCGTGCCGGGCGACGACGTGCTCGGATTCGTGACTCGCGGGCACGGCGTATCCGTGCACCGACGGGACTGCGTCAACGCCAGCTCGCTGCTGCAGGAGCCGGACCGCATCGTCCCGGTCACGTGGTCGCCGAAGGCCACGAGCGTCTTCCTGGTCAACATCCAGGTGGAGGCGCTCGACCGTGCCCGGCTGTTGTCCGACGTCACCCGTGCGCTGTCGGACACGCACGTCAACATCCTCTCGGCGTCGGTCAGCACGAACCGCGACCGCATCGCACTGTCGCGGTTCACCTTCGAGATGGCCGACGCCTCGCACCTCGGTTCTGTGCTCAAGGCCGTGCGCACGGTCGAGGGTGTCTACGACGTCTACCGCGTCTGAGCAGCGCGACGTCCACGGGCGACGCGGCTGCTCCTGACCTGCCCGACCTGGGCCGGCTGGTTCAGCCGGAGAACTCGGTGGAGGCCCGCTGGGCCGCCTCGAGCAGCGCCTTCGTCGTCGTGATCCTGGCGTCGGCGTCGGCGACCTTGCGGGCGTCGCCCGCCGCCTCGGCCTTGGCCTTCTCCTTCTCGAGCTTGTCGAGCGCCGCTTGGAACTGCGCGACGGTCGCATCGGCCCGGGCCTTGGCCTCGGGATTGCTGCGCCGCCACTGGTCCTGCTCGCCCGTCCGGACGGACTCCTCGACCCGGCGTAGGCGACCCTCGATGCGCTCCTTGTCGCCGCGCGGGACGTGCCCGACGGCCTCCCAACGCTCCTGGATCGACCGCAGCGCGGACTTGGCCGACGAGAGAGCGGACGTGTCGATCGCCTCTGCCTCGACGAGCAGCTTCTCCTTCGCGGCGAGGTTCTCGGCGAACCCGGCATCGCGCTCCCCGAAGGCTGCGTTTCGGGTCGCGAAGAAGGCGTCCTGGGCCTCGCGGAAGCGAGCCCAGAGGTCCTCCTCCTCGTTCTTGCCCGCGCGTCCGGCCGCCTTCCAGCGGGTCATGAGGTCGCGGTAGGCGCCAGCGGTGGCACCCCAGTCGGTCGAGCCGCGCAGAGCCTCGGCCTCGGCGACGAGTGCCTCCTTGACCTGCTTGGCCTCACCACGCTCGCCGTCGAGCCGGGCGAAGTACTGGCGACGGTGCTTGTCGAACTGCGAGCGGGCGTGGCTGAATCGCTTCCACAGCGACTGCTCGCCGGTGCGGTCGGCTCGGGGAGCGCTCTTCCACTCGTCGAGCAGGGTCTTGAAGCGTTCGCCGGTCGCCTTCCACTGGGTCGAGGTCTCGAGTCCCTCGGCCTCAGCCACGATGGCCTCGCGGGCCGCGAGCGCCGCGGCCTTGGCCACGGCACGTTCCTCGGTCGCGATCCTTCGCCGCTCCAGCACGAGGATGTCGAGAGCCTCGACCCGCGCCGTCAGCGAAGCGAGGTCGCCGACCATCGAGGGGGACGCCAGCGACTCCTTGGCGCGCTTGACCACGGTGGCTGCCTGCTCCGGGGCTGCCTTGCCCTCGGTCAGTCGACGGGTGGCCAGGTCGACCTCGACCGAGAGGTCGTCGTACTTGCGCGTGAAGAACGCAAGGCCCTGGTCCTGAGGACCGGCCGCCCACTGGCCGACGGGGTGCTCGACGCCCTCCCCATCGGTCACGTGGACTGTGCCCTCGTCGTCGATGCGGCCGAAACGGGCGGAGTCCGACGCGATCTCGACCTCGTCGGCCGGCGCCTCGACCGGGACGAGCGGACGCGGAGGAGCGGGTCGGACCGACCCGGCCAGGGCAGCGGGACTGGGCCGCGGCACCGGACGGTCAGGGACGGCCGGGACGTCGGCAGACGGCTCGTCGACGTCGCCGACCGCGGCCTCGGCGACCTCGGGGATCTCGGCCGGCTCCACGACCACGTCGGCGACGGGCCCGGTGACCACCTCGGCCACGGGCTCGGTGGGCTCGGTCACGGGCTCGGCGACCACGTCGGCCACGGGCTCGGCGACCACGTCGGCGACGGGCTCGGTGACCTCCTCGGCCACAGGCTCGGCGACCACGTCGGTCACAGTCGCGGTGGGCTCGGTCGCAGGCTCGGCGTCCTCGGGACGTGCGTTCTCGTCGGTGCTCATCTCTCGGTTCACTCCTCAGCCGACCTGCATGGTCTCGCGGGTCGTGGCCTTCGTGATGACGATCGGCTGCGCCGGCTTGCCGTCGGTGCCGCCGCCCTGGACTCCTGCGGCCGCGACGTTGCTCACCACGTCGAGGCCGGACACCACCTTGCCCCAGATCGTGTAGTTCGCGGGCAGTGTCGTGTCCTTGTAGACGATGAAGAACTGGCTTCCGGCCGTGCCCGCGCCGGCGTTCGCCATAGCCACTGTGCCGGCCGGATAGTTGTTCGACCCGTTGGAGGGCAGGTTCTCGTCGGGGACGGTGAAGCCCGGTCCGCCCTGGCCGTTGTTGGTCGGGCTGCCGCACTGCAGCACGAACAGGCCCCCGGTGGTGAGCCGGAAGCAGTCGGAGTTGGTGTAGTAGCCCTGGTTGGCCAGGAAGATCATCGAGTCGGCGGTCTTCGGTGCCGACTGATCGATCTCGATGTCGATGTCGCCACAGTTCGTCGCCAGCGTGAGGAAGTACTGCGAGGACGCCTTGAGCGGCGTACCGGGGGGTGCCGACCAGGTCTGGGTCTTGGTCGTCGGCGTCGCGGCCTCGGCGCACGGCTTGGCGGAGCTCGACGCGGACGCGCTGGGCGAGCTCGACGGCGAGAGCGACGCACCGGTGGAGGTGGCGCTCGGCGTCGGAGTGGGGGTGCTCGCGGTCGGGTCCGAGGAGTCGCGCGAGGAGTAGACGAGGGAGAAGGCGGCCACGCCGACCACGGCGAGCGCGGCCACGACCGCGATCACCTGGTTGCGCCGGCGGCGTTGCTGCTGGCGATCGGTGCGCCGCTGCTGCTGCCGCTCGAACTTCTGGCGAGCGAGCTCCCGCTCGCGCTTGTTGCTGCTCGACACGCCCCGCGTCTCCTCATCTGACCGGCGGTGCGCACCCCTCAGTGCACCCGCATCCGGGCGAGTCTAGGGACGCTCGGCCCGAGCGCCGAGGCCGGGTGGCGCTCAGGAGAGCGACATGCGACCGGACGGTAGGCTCTGCGGGTCGGTGACGAACGCTCCGACGGCTCAGCGAGCTTCGTCCGGAGGTGCCCACCCATGCTCGTCGTCGGTTTCCCCGCGGGTCCGTGGGGCACCAACTGCTATGTCCTCGCCTCCGCTCCCGGGGAGCCGTGCGTGATCGTCGACCCGGGCAAGGACGCCGCAGGCGGCATCGAGGAGGCAGTCCGGGCGCACCGCCTGGACCCCGTCGCCGTCCTGCTGACCCACGGCCACATCGACCACGTGTGGTCGGTCGTCCCGATCTGCGGCGCACGAGGCATCCCGGCGTACGTCCACCCGGACGACCGGGGGATGCTCGCCGATCCGATGGCGGGGATCAGCGGCCCGACCCGCGACCTTCTCGCCTCGATGACCGACGGACGGCTCGCAGCGGGGGAGCCCGACGATCTTCGAGCCCTCACCGACGGGCTCGAGCTGGAGCTGGCCGGGCTGAGCCTGATCGTCGACCACGCACCCGGACACACCCGCGGGTCGGTCATGTTCCGACGGCAGGGCGAGGGCGACACTCCTCCGATCCTGCTCTCCGGCGATGTGCTGTTCGAAGGCTCGATCGGTCGTACCGACCTCCCCGGCGGAGACCATGGGCAGATGATGTCGAGCCTCGCCGCGAAGGTGCTTCCGCTCGCGGACGCGACCGCGGTGCTGCCCGGTCACGGCGGCACGACGACCATCGGCAGGGAACGCGTCGCCAACCCGTACCTCACCGCGCTCGCCGCGGCACCGGCCGCGCCCTCCCGGGGGCTGTGATGAGCCGCCCCACCGCGTTGTCCGGATTTCCCGAGTGGCTCCCCGCCGAGCGGCTGGTCGAGCTCGAGCTGCTCGACACGGTGCGTCGCGTGTTCGAGCTCCACGGCTTCTCCTCCATCGAGACCCGTGCGGTCGAGCCGCTCGAGCAGATGCTGCGCAAGGGCGAGATCGACAAGGAGGTCTACGTCCTACGTCGCCTGCACGCAGAGGACGGCGACGCCGGCCTCGGCCTGCACTTCGACCTCACCGTGCCGTTCGCCCGCTACGTGCTGCAGAACGCCGGTCACCTCGAGTTCCCGTTTCGTCGCTACCAGATCCAGAAGGCGTGGCGCGGAGAACGGCCGCAGGAGGGTCGCTACCGCGAGTTCACCCAGGCCGACATCGACATCGTCGGCCGCGACACCCTCGCCTTCCACCACGAGGTCGAGGTCGCCCTCGTCATGGCCGAGGTGTTCCGCGCCCTGCCGTGCCCGCCGGCGGTCATCCTGGTCAACAACCGCAAGCTCGCGGAGGGGTTCTTCCTCGGGCTGTCCGCGACGGACGCCGGCGCGGCCCTGCGCGCGATCGACAAGCTCGACAAGATCGGCCCCGAGAAGGTCACGGACCTGCTCGTCAGCGAGGCGGGGCTGAGCGTGGTTGCGGCCGAGGCCTGCCTCGCGATGGCCGCGATCCGCAGCGAGGACACCTCCTTCGTCGACGAGGTCCGCGCGCTCGGTGTCGAGCACCCCCTGCTGGACGAGGGCCTGGCCGAGCTGGCCGCGGTCGTCGGCGCCGCGCACGCGCGGATGCCCGGCGCCCTGGTTGCCGACCTCAAGATCGCGCGAGGGCTCGACTACTACACGGGCACGGTCTACGAGACGCAGCTCGTGGGCTACGAGTCGTTCGGCTCGGTGTGCTCGGGCGGGCGCTACGACGCACTGGCCAGCGACGGAAGGTCGACGTACCCAGGAGTGGGGATCTCGCTCGGCGTGAGCCGGCTCATGGGCGTCCTCGTGGGGCGGGGCCTGGTCACCGCGAGCCGCTCGGTGCCCACCTGCGTGCTCGTCGTCGTCAGCGACGAGGCATCGCGCTCGGCCTCGGAGGACGTCGCGGCCGCACTGCGCTCGCGCGGCATCTCCACCGAGGTCGCTCCGACGGCGGAGAAGTTCGGCAGGCAGATCCGCTACGCCGACCGTCGCGGCATCCCCTACGTCTGGTTCCCTGACACCGAGCACGGGCATGCGGTGAAGGACATCCGCAGCGGCAACCAGTCGGCGGCCGACCCGCTGACCTGGGAGCCCCCTGAGGCCGACCGCACACCGACGGTCACCCTGGCCGGCACCCACACCGAGGAGATCCACCCGTGATCCGCACGCACACCGCCGGCAGCCTCCGGCCGGCGCAGGTCGGCGAGACCGTCACCCTGGCCGGATGGGTCGCTCGCCGGCGAGACCACGGCGGCGTCGCGTTCCTCGACCTGCGCGACGCGTCCGGCGTGGTGCAGGTGGTCGTCCGCGACCCCGAGGTGGCGCATCCGCTGCGGAGCGAGTTCTGCGTGCGGGTCGTCGGTGTGGTGTCCGAGCGCCCGGCCGGCAACGCCAACCCCGACCTGCCGACCGGGGAGGTCGAGGTCGTGACCAGCGAGCTGGAGGTGCTGAGCACCTCGGCGCCGTTGCCCTTCCCGATCGACGAGCACGTCGAGGTCGGTGAGGAAGCCCGGCTCCGGCACCGCTACCTCGACCTGCGCCGGCCGGCTCCGGCTGCGGCACTCCGGCTGCGCAGCCGGGTCAACCGGATCGCGCGCGATGTGCTCTACGAGCAGGACTTCATGGAGGTCGAGACTCCGACCCTGACGCGGTCGACGCCCGAGGGAGCGCGTGACTTCCTCGTCCCGGCACGCCTGCGGCCGGGGAGCTGGTACGCCCTTCCGCAGAGCCCTCAGCTGTTCAAGCAGCTGCTCATGGTTGCCGGCATGGAGCGCTACTTCCAGATCGCGCGGTGCTACCGCGACGAGGATTTCCGGGCCGACCGCCAGCCCGAGTTCACCCAGCTCGACATCGAGATGAGCTTCGTCGAGGAGGACGACGTCATCGCCGTCGGCGAAGCGATCGTGAGCGCGCTCTGGCGCGAGATCGGGCACGAGATCGCGCTGCCGGTCCGCCGGATGACCTACGCCGAGTCGATGACCCGCTTCGGCAACGACAAGCCCGACCTGCGCTTCGGCCACGAGCTCGTCGAGTGCACCGACTTCTTCCTCGACACGCCGTTCCGCGTGTTCCAGGCGCCGTACGTCGGGGCGGTGATCATGCCCGGTGGGGCATCCCAGCCGCGCAAGACCCTCGACGCTTGGCAGGACTGGGCCAAGCAGCGCGGGGCACGGGGCCTGGCCTACGTCCTCGTCGGCGACGACGGCGAGCTGGCAGGCCCGGTCGCGAAGAACCTGAGCGAGAGCGAGCGCGCCGGGCTCGCCGAGCGGGTCGGGGCCCAGCCCGGTGACTGCGTGTTCTTCGCCGCAGGAGAGGCATCGTCGTCGCGTGCGCTTCTTGGCGCTGCGCGTCTCGAGGTCGGGAAGCGCTGCGGCCTGATCGACGAGTCGGCATGGGCGTTCGTCTGGATCGTGGACGCGCCGCTGTTCGAGCCGTCGTCGAAGGCCACCGCGAGCGGCGACGTCGCCGTCGGCGCGGGTGCCTGGACCGCCGTGCACCATGCTTTCACCTCGCCGAAACCGGAGTGGATCGACCGCTTCGAGGACGAGCCGGGGGCAGCCCTGGCCTACGCGTACGACCTCGTCTGCAACGGCAACGAGATCGGCGGTGGCTCGATCCGGATCCACCGCCGCGACGTCCAGGCGCGGGTGTTCGCGATGATGGGGCTCGACGCCGAGGACCAGCAGGAGAAGTTCGGCTTCCTGCTCGACGCGTTCGCCTACGGGCCACCTCCGCACGGCGGCATCGCCTTCGGGTGGGACCGCATCTGCGCGCTGCTCTCGGGAGCAGACTCGATCCGCGAGGTGATCGC
>JANMMN010000357.1:0-3094 GCA_031373405.1 Actinomycetes bacterium | reverse complement strand
CGAGTAGTCGACGGTTTGGCTGGTGGAGGAGTCGTTGCTCTGGATGACCTCGGCGTAGAGGGTGTAGCGGGCCAGAGGCATGTAGTTCTCCCAGCAGATGAGTCCGCCGAGTCGACCGAAGGGCGTGTCGATGACGCGCAGACCGGATGCGTCGCCCTGCCCCCACACCATCCGCTCAGGGTTGGTGGGCACGAGCTTGCGGTGCCGGTTGAGGATCGAGCCGTCCGCTCCGATCATGACCAGGGTGTTGTAGATCGTCGCCCGGCTGAACGAACCCTCCCGTTCGTGCATGCCGCAGACGACGACCACACCCCGCTGCGCCGCCGCTTCCTGCAGCGGCGCAAGGTCATCGGAGGACAGGTCGACGCTGTTGGTCAACAGCTGGGCGTGGATGTCCTGGTTGAGCTGGTAGTCGTCGCCGGGGCGCAGGGACCAGATCCAGACCGGATAGCCCGGCAGGTAGGTCTCGGGGAAGACGACGAGCCCGGCTCCAGCGTCAGCGACCTCGTGCACCGCCTCGACTGCGGCCGTCAGGGTGGCGTCTCGATCCAGCAGGACGGGCGGCCGTTGAACGACTGCCACCTTCACGGACTGTCCGGTCATGAGAGCTCCTCGGGGACGCCGATGGCAACCCGGCCAAACTAGTCCCCACGGGTGCTGCAAGAACACGATGTGGCGCACTCATGTCGAACCGTCAGCTGTGCGACGGGCTCGCGGTGAGGACGAGGACGTCCCTCGGTCGATCCGGGCACCGGCACGTGACGGTACGACGTTTGACGGATGCTGCGGGCGTACCTAGCGTGCTGAACGAGCCGGTCTGAGTTGTCGGCAGTGAGCAGGTCGAGCGCGTGAGTCGGATCGCCGCAGTTCGAGGCGTCGTAGCCCCGCACGGTTATCCGCAGCGGGTCATCACCGATGCGTTCGCTCGGGTCGTCTCGCCGGAGGGCAAGCACCGCGCCACGATCGAGCGGATCCACACGGCCACCGGCGTGGACCACCGCTACCTGGCGCTCCCGCTCGAGCAGTACGCGACGCTGACCGGCTTCCAGGAGTCCAACGACGCCTTCATCCGGGTCGGGCTCGACCTGGCCGAGGAGGCGGTGCGGGGAGCATTGCAGGACGCCGGCCTCCTCCCCGAGGACGTCGATGTCATCGTGTCGATCTCGGTGACGGGCGTGGCTGCGCCGTCGATCGACGCCGCCCTCGCGCAACGGGTCGGGCTGCGCCCCGACGTCAAGCGGATCCCGGTCTTCGGCCTGGGGTGCGTGGCGGGGGCCGCCGGCCTGGCGCGCGTGCACGACCTCCTGCGCGGCGACCCGACCGGTGTGGCTGTGCTGCTCTCTGTCGAGCTGTGCTCCCTGACGGTGCAGCGCGACGACGTGTCGATGGCGAACGTGGTGGCGAGCGGCCTGTTCGGAGACGGCGCCGCCGCCGTCGTCATCGTCGGGGACGACCGGGCGACTGCCACCGGTGGGCCGGAAATCGTGGCCTCGCGCAGCCGCCTGTACCCGGACTCCCAGCGCGTCATGGGGTGGGACATCGGGGAGCACGGCTTCCGGATCGTCCTGTCGGCGTCGGTGCCCGATCTGGTCACCACCTACCTCGGCGACGACGTGACCTCGCTGCTCGCCGACCACGACCTGGAGGTGGGCGACGTCACCGGGTGGGTGTGCCACCCGGGGGGCCCGAAGGTCCTCACCGCGATGCAGGACGCGCTCGGCCTGCACACGGGCCAGCTCGACGTCACCTGGCGCTCGTTGGGCGCCGTCGGCAACCTGTCCTCCTCGTCCGTGCTCCATGTGCTGGCCGACACGCTCTCGAGCGATCCGGCGGCCCGACCACCGGGATCCCCCGGCGTACTCCTTGCCATGGGTCCGGGGTTCTGCTCCGAAGTGGTGCTCCTGCGATGGTGACGCCGTGAGTCCTACCCAGGCGTACGTGCTCCTCGTCCTCGTGGTGGCGTGCGAGCGGCTCGTCGAGCTCGTGGTCTCCCGACGCAACCTTCGGTGGAGCCTGGCCCGCGGCGGCGTGGAGTACGGCCGGGGGCACTTCGCGTTCATGGTGATCCTCCACACGGGCCTGCTGGTCGGGTGTCTCGTCGAGGTGTGGTTGGTCGAGCCGACGCCGCGGCCTGCCCTGGCGTGGTCGATGCTCGTCCTGGTGCTGGCATCGCAGGCACTGAGGTGGTGGTGCATCGCCACGCTGGGCCCGCGATGGAACACCCGTGTCGTCGTCGTGCCCGGTCTCCCCCCGATCGTCGATGGCCCGTACCGCTACCTCCGGCACCCGAACTACGTCGCTGTGGTCGTCGAGGGCGTCGCCCTCCCCCTGGTGGGGCAGGCGTGGGTCACGGCCGTCGTGTTCACCGTCCTCAACGTCGCGCTGCTCACGGTGCGCATCCGGGTCGAGGACGCTGCGCTCGCGACCCTGCCCGCCGCACGCACGTGATCGACGTCCTGGTCGTCGGTGGTGGTCCGGCGGGCCTCATGGCGGCAATCCGTGCAGCGTCGGCGGGCCTGGATGTCGCGGTCGTCGAGCGACGTCGCGGACCTCACGACAAGGCATGCGGCGAGGGCCTGATGCCGGAGGCGCTGCGACGGCTCCGACAGGTGGGCGTCGACCCGGTGGGCGTCGACTTCCACGGCATCCGATACGTGGACCCGCGCCGTTCCGTCGCGGCCCGTTTCGCCTCGGGCGCCGGACGCGGTGTGCGCCGCACGGTGCTCCACCAAGCGCTCCTGGAGCGCTGCGCCGAGCTGCGGATCCCGATCACCACAGCGCAGGTGCCGACCGTCGAGGTGCGACCAGACGTGGTCGAAGCCGCTGGAGTCCGTGCCCGCTACCTCGTCGCCGCCGACGGCCTGCACTCCGGCATCCGGGCGCAGCTGGGTCTGGCGAGACCGGTCGGCGGGCCGGTCCGGTTCGGGCTGCGCCGACACTTCCGGGTCCCCCCGTGGACCGACCTCGTCGAGGTCCACTGGTCGGCGCGGTCCGAGGTCTACGTGACCCCCGTCGGCGACGACCTTGTCGGCGTCGCCGTGCTCGGTGGGCGACCGCTGTCGTACGACGACGAGCTCGCAGCCGTCATCGAGCG
>JANMMN010000355.1:0-1945 GCA_031373405.1 Actinomycetes bacterium | reverse complement strand
AGCAGCCGCCGGGCTGGACCGCCACGCGCAGCGCCAGGTCATCGCGACCCTCCTGGGCCAGCAGCGACTTGACCTTCTCGGCGGCCGGGTCGATCGACGCCGCCCTCGCCGACCCGGCAGCGCGGCTCGCCGACCTCGCCGAGCGGATCGCCCGCACCTGGGGCGGGTCAGGGTGAGGTCTGGGTGATCGCGTGAACCGACCCGCCGGTGTGACCCGGCGCACGCGAGCGCGGCCGACCCGCTCAACTCGTGGCACCATGGTCGCGAGCACCGGGCACGCCGCAACGTCCCGCGGGCAGGTTCCGCGGGAATAGCACCTGGCAGCACCCGGTTGGCTCTGATACGACCCGGCACGACCCACGCTCAGCACGGGAGGACCCCCGCATGACCGCCGATGTCACCATCGAGACCTCGACGCCCGTCACCGACGGGATCCTGTTGTCCGACACCGCCTCCGCCAAGGTGGCCGCCCTGCTCGCGCAGGAGGGTCGCGACGACCTCGCGCTGCGCGTGGCGGTCCAGCCCGGCGGCTGCTCGGGCCTGCGCTACCAGCTCTTCTTCGACGACCGCTCGCTCGACGGTGACGTCGTCAAGGAGTTCGGCACCGTGCGGGTCGTGACCGACCGGATGAGCGCGCCGTACCTCGGCGGGGCCAGCATCGACTTCGTCGACACGATCGAGAAGCAGGGCTTCACGATCGACAACCCCAACGCCGGCGGCTCGTGCGCCTGCGGCGACTCGTTCAGCTAGCTCGTCCGCAGGAGCCACATCGTCCACGTCAGGTAGGGCCGTCCCCGTCGGGGGCGGCCCTACCTGCGTGCGACGTCGTGGGCCTCAGCGCAGGGTGACCTTCAGCTCGGTGCCCGTCGCGGCGTCGACGACGACCCGGTCACCGAGCGGCGAGCCCAGCGCGACCTCGACCTCGATCTCCTTCGCGAGCTCGATGCAGGCCTGGTCGGGGCCGATCGTGGGAGTGGGGATGATCGACACGCGCACCTCGGTGCTCGACTCGATCGCCTTGCCCGCGTAGGTCGCGCACACGCCACCCCAGCCGGTCAGGAACAGGCGTCGTCCTTCGGCGGTCACGGCGACGGCGGTGATCGCGCTCCCCGGTGCAGCGGAACCGGGGTCGCTGCCGCCCGGGGTCGGCTCCTCCGGCGGGATCGGGGTGGCTCCGGTGCCACCGGGCTCGGACCCGCCCGGCTCGGACCCCCCGGAGCTCGGGTCGCTCCCGGCTCCACCGGACCCGGCACCGGGGTCGGAGATAGGCGTCGGGTCCCCGAGATAGCGATCCTCGACCGCGACGGCCGGCATCGGCTCGGTCCACCCGTCGACCGTGTAGAGCCAGGCGGGCACCAGGAGGGCGTCGACGCCGTCGAAGGACAGGGTGAGCCCGAGGGCCGCACCGGTGACCACCTGCGGCGTCGGATCGCCTCCCGGGCAGCTGCTGGAGCCACCCTCGACCAGCGGGCAGTCGACGGCGGGCATGGGGCGCGGTGCCGCGTTCAGCCGGTCCAGCGCGGCCGTCGCGGTGAGGACCGGGTACGCCGGACCGGCCACGGGGGTGGCGAGGCGACCCATCGCCCCGATCACGCCGGTGCCCCCGACATCGATCATCGTGGAGACGCCCACGGTGGGCAGACCGGCGACTCTCGGGTCGACGAGGACCGTGCGCCAGCTGCTCCAGGCCGGCAGCACGCGGGGCTCGGCGTCCAGGCCCAGGACGGCCAGGATCGGTGCGACCGCTGTCAGCGCGGCGGCCGAGCTCGGGGCCGGTGTCGTCGCCGCGGGTGTCGCGTCGACCGAGACCGGATCCGTCGGAGTCGGGGTGCCGGTGCTGCCGCCGCCGCTGACGGCGCGGGCGCAGGAGGAGATGGCACTGGGGCCGGCGCGGTCGATGTCGACGAGGTAGACGGCGCACTCCTCGAGGCTCCGGGAGAAGGTC
>JANMMN010000345.1:0-7580 GCA_031373405.1 Actinomycetes bacterium | reverse complement strand
GGAGTTCCACCAGCTCGACCGCGTCGTCGAGGCGGGACGCGTCGCCGCCCGGACGTTGCTCGAGCAGACCGGTGGCGTGATCCCCGGGTCGGCACCCGCGGACTGACCCGCTCCGCCGGTGGGCAGACCGGCCGGTCCGTTCCGCGCGCGCGAACTCCCGCGGCTCGCTAGCGTCGGCGGAACAGGACGACTCACGAGCCGGGCGCGCCCGGCGAGGAAGGACGACGACGATGGACGACACGGTTCGCCGGCACAAGTACGAGCTCGGCGAGGACGAGATGCCGACGCGTTGGTACAACATCGTCCCGGACCTCCCCAGCCCACCGCCGCCCGCATTGCATCCGGGCACGCTCCAGCCGGCGGGGCCGGAGGACTTCGCGCCGCTGTTCCCGATGGACCTGATCCTCCAGGAGGTCTCTCAGGAGCGCTACATCGAGATCCCCGGCGGCGTGCTCGACGTCTATCGCCAGTGGCGGCCCTCGCCGCTGTTCCGCGCGCACCGGCTCGAGGAGGCGCTCGGTACGCCGGCCCGCATCTACTACAAGTACGAGGGAGTCTCGCCCGCCGGCTCCCACAAGCCCAACACGGCGGTGCCGCAGGCCTACTACAACAAGCTGGCCGGGGTGAAGAAGCTCACCACCGAGACCGGCGCCGGCCAGTGGGGTACGGCGCTCGCGTTCGCGTGCGCGCTCTTCGACCTCGAGTGCGAGGTCTGGCAGGTGGGGTCGTCGTACGACACGAAGCCCAACCGCCGCCTCATGATCGAGGCGTTCGGTGCAACGGTGCACCGGTCGCCCTCCGACCTCACCGAGGCCGGTCGCCGGCTCGGTGCCGACCCGGCCAACGCCACGGGCTCGCTGGGGATCGCCATCTCCGAGGCGGTCGAGGTCGCGGCACAGGACCCCGACGTCCGCTACGCGCTGGGCAGCGTGCTCAACCACGTGCTCATGCACCAGACGATCATCGGCGAGGAGGCTCTGCTGCAGATGGCGAAGGCGGGCGACACCCCCACGCACATCGTCGGATGCACCGGTGGCGGGTCGAACTTCGGCGGTCTCTCCTTCCCGTTCCTGCGCGAGAAGATGGCCGGCACCATCAACCCGCGGATCATCGCGGCCGAGCCGGCCTCGTGCCCGTCGCTCACCCAGGGCGTCTACGCGTACGACTTCGGTGACACCGCCGGCATGACACCGCTCATGAAGATGCACACCCTCGGGCACGACTTCATCCCCGACCCGATCCACGCCGGCGGCCTGCGCTACCACGGCATGGCGCCGCTCATCTCCCACATCTACGAGCTCGGGCTCATGGAGGCCGAGGCGATCCCGCAGACCGAGTGCTTCAGCGCGGCGATCACGTTCGCGCGCAGCGAGGGCATCGTGCCGGCGCCCGAGCCGACGCACGCGTTGGCCCTCGCCGTGCGCGAGGCACTCAAGGCCAAGGAGACGGGTGAGGAGACGGTGATCCTCACAGCGCTGTGCGGCCACGGGCACTTCGACCTCGCGGCGTACGACGACTACCTCAACGGACGCATGGTCGACGAGGTGACCAGTCCGGAGCGATTCGCGGCCGGCCTCGCCACGATCCCGAACGTCCCGGTCGGATAGCCCCGACGGCATCGGGCCTCGATCCGATGGTGGCGTAGCGTGATGACTTCGCGCCAGGGCGGCGCAGAGGGCGAGGACGGGTGAAGCGCACGCTCGGTCGAGTGATCCTCGGAGTGATGCGCTACCGCCTCGAGGGTGAGCCCGCCCCGACGGGTGCCTGCGTGCTCGTCGCCGCGCCGCACACCTCCTGGCTCGACTTCCCGCTCATGCTCGGCATCTCCTGGTCGAGCGGCCTGACGCCCGGCTTCCTGGCCAAGGAGGAGCTCTTCCGCGCTCCCTTCGGAGCCCTGATGCGCAGCGTCGGCGGCATCGAGGTCGACCGCGCCAACCCGGGAACCCTCGTGGCCGACATGGTGGCGCGGGCCCGCAGCGGCGAGCCGTTCGCGCTCGTCATCGCCCCCGAGGGCACGCGCGGCTCCGGCGCGCGCTGGAAGTCCGGCTTCTACCGGATCGCTCAGGACGCCGAGGTCCCGATCGTCCTCGCGTACGTCGACGGACCTACCCGCAGCGGTGGCTTCGGTCCCTCGATCCGCCCCACCGGCGACATCCGCGCGGACATGGACCTGATTCGCGACTACTACGCCGACAAGCACGGTGTCCGGCCCGACAAGCGCACCGAACCCGGGCTGCGCGAGGAGGACGCCGACCCGGCGTCCCCCGAGGCCTGAGCGGTCCGGCCGAGCTCGTGGACGTCGTCCTCCTCCTGGTCGCCGACTGCCCGCACCAGGACCTGGCCCGACGGAACCTGGGCGCGGCGCTCGACCTCGTCGGGCTCGGCGGGACACCGGTCAGGCAGGTTGTCGTGACCACCGACGAGCAGGCGCGGGCGCTGTCGTTCCGCGGTTCGCCGACCGTGCTCCTCGACGGGGTCGATCCGTTCGACCCGGAGGGTCCCGAGAGCTTCGGGCTCAGCTGCCGGGTCTACCCGGGGGCCACCGGGCTCGCGGGTGCTCCGTCCGTCGACGCGCTCGTAGCGGCGTTCGGGGCCCACCGGTCGTGACCTCGGCGTCGACCCGGTCGACGCCGTCGGGTGGTGCGGCGGCACGACTCGGCCCGGGTCAGCGGTCCTCGGCGACGAGCCTGAACAGCTGCGCAGCCGCGTCCCGGAGTGCAACGGCTGCGGCGGAGTCGATCCGCCCGTCACGCGCGAGGCCGGCGACCAGGTCGACCAGTCCCTGAGCTCGTGGCTCTGCAGCCTTGCCCTTCCCCTTCTCGACCGCGACGGCGACCTCGTCCACAGCGTTCCGCAGCTGCGTCACTGCCGCCGGATCGATGAGCGCGCGCTTCTCCCCCGCAGCGATCACGGTGCGCACCGCCCCGAGAGCACCCGCCACGGTGGAGGCCGAGGGGACGACGAGCGGCGCCGGCGTCGATCCCGAGGGGCTCGCGACCGAGGTCGACGGGAGCGCACCCGAGGGCGACCCGGATGGTGACGTGCCGGTCGACGCCGTGTCCCCGCGACCGAGGAGCACGGCGATGGCCACGACGAGCACGATGACGGCTGCGGCCACGGCCGCCGCGCGGGAGCGCCGGCTGGGCTCGGACGCCGAGGTCTCGATCGGGAGGACCCGGGTCGCGCTCGGTGCGGGAGCCCCCGCGGCCAGCAGGTCGTGGCGCGCCTGACCCGCCGTCGCCGGTCGCTGCGACGGGTCCTTGCTCAGGAGGGCGAGCACGACCGCGTCCAGCGCGGCACCGACCTGCGGGCGTGCCGCCGACGGTGGGGTCGGCTCGTCGTGGAGATGGTGGTGGAGCAGCGCCACGGGCGTCTCAGCCGTGAACGGCGCCGACCCGGTCAGCATCTCCATCAGCACGCAGCCGACCGCGTAGAGGTCCGACCGCGAGTCCGCCGGCCCGCCGCCCGCCTGCTCGGGCGAGATGTACGCCGCCGTCCCGACGACAGTCGAGACCTCGGTGAGCGCCACCGAACCGTCGGTGCGGGCGATGCCGAAGTCAAACACCTGGGTCCGGCCGGAGTCGCTGATGGAGATGTTGCCCGGCTTGATGTCGCGATGCACGACCCCGGCCCGGTGAGCGACGTCGAGGACCTCGCAGACGTCCGCCGCGATCCGCACCGCGCGCTCGATCGCCAGGGGACCCTCGGCGAGCAGGACGTCGTGGAGGGTCCTCCCGTGCACGACCTCCATGACGATGTACGCCGTCCCGCGGTCGAGTCCGGCATCGAAGATCGTGACCAGCCCGGGGTGCGACAGGCTCGCAGCGTGGAGTGCCTCACGGGTGAACCGGTCCAGGAACACAGGGTCGAGGGCGTACTGCTCGCGCAGGATCTTGACGGCCACCTCGCGGCCCAGCACCTGGTCGCGCCCCAGGAACACCACCGCCATCCCACCGGACCCGAGCGTCGAGACGAGCTCGTAGCGGCCGCCGAGGACCCGACCCGGGCCGACCAGCGGCAGGGACGTCGTCGCACGATCGTCTGGCGCGCTCACAAGGGATCCCTCTCGGCTTCCCCTCGACAGTACGCGAACGCCCACCGCGCGGGCGTCGTGCTAGCAGCCGGCGCCGATCCCGAGCTGTGCCGATCCGCGAGACGTTCGAAGAACGGCCGGACAGCTCAGCTCAGCACTGTCAGGCGGTGTCGGCTGGGTGAAGCGCGCGTCGGCCTCCTCGCCGGAGCAGTGCCCCGGCGAGGACGAAGAGAAGCCCCAGTGACAGCAGGCCGCTCACGTCTGCGCCCGACTGGCTGAGCGAGCCCGGCGGCTTCGGGGAGTTCGCGTCGGACGGAGGCGCCTGCGGTCCCGACACGGGACCCGACACCGTCGTCGCTCCCACCACGACCGCGACCGTCGAGGTCGAGACGAGGCCGTTGGCGTTCGTGACCGTGTAGGTGAAGGAGTCCGACCCGGCGAATCCCGCAGCCGGGCGGTAGGTCACCGTGCCGTCGGCGTTGACCGTGACGACGCCGTGGCGCGGTGACGTCGCGACCGATGTGCGAGAGCCGGCATCGACTCCCGAGTCGTTGCCGTGCACCCGGACCGTCACCGGCCGCCCGCTCGCGGTGGAGGTCGCGTCGTCGCTGGTCGTCAGCCTCGGAGCCGCCGTGCACGCCGAGGTGGCTGCCGGGTAGGAGGCGGTGGTCGACCCGGTGGCGCCGTCGAGAGCGAACTCCAGGGTCGAACCGGCGCGGGTGTTCTCGTATCCGTCGCTGCCCTGGACCCAGACTCCGGAGCTCAGGATCCAGCCCGGCCAGTCGCTCGCCGTGCCGGAGCCGTCCACGGCCGCACCCGGCCACAGCAGGGTGCCGGTGGTCGACAGGCCGGCGAAGGTGGCGACGGTGCGGCCGGTGGAGTCCTTCCACGTGATGCTCAGCGAACCGGACCCAACGACCGTGTAGCTCAGGTACGGCGCGCCCGCGACGCAGACCGGGCTCGCGGTCGGCGAGAGAGCGACCGGCGGGATCGCCGTGGCAGTGACCGTCAACACGACGGTGGCGACGGACGTGCCGCCGAAGCCGTCGGAGATCGTGTAGGTGAAGGAATCCGTGCCGGTGTAACCGGCGCTCGGGGTGTAGGTGATGGTCCCGTCGCCGTTGACGACCACCGTGCCGTGGCTCGGTGCACCAGCTGCGGACACCGTGAGGTTGTCACCGTTGCCGTCGGTGTCGTTGCCGAGCACGTCGATCGTGATCGCTGCGCTGGCGCTGGCCGAGTCGGCCGACGCGACAGGTGGGGTGTTCCCGACCGTGACCGTCACGGTCGCGGGTGGCGAGGTCTCGCTGCCGTTGCTCGCTGTGTAGGTGAACGTGTCGATCCCGCGGTAGCCGTTCGCCGGCGTGTATCGCACGGTGCCGGACACGATCGAGACGGTGCCGTGACTGGCACTCGAGAGGTTGGTGATCGACAGGGGCAGGGCGCCCGGGTCGGTGTCGTTGCCGAGCACCGTGATGTCGACCGGCGTGCCGCCGGCCGTCGACGCGGAGTCATCGGCGGCGATCGGCGTCGGGTCCGCGACAGAGACGGTCACGGTCGCCGTCGAGGTTCCGCCGAAGCCGTCGGAGATCGTGTAGGTGAAGGAGTCCGTGCCGGAGAAGCCCGGCGTCGGTGAGTAGCGGACCTGACCGGAGCTGATGACGGCGGTGCCGTGCCCGGCGGTGCCGACGGACGAGATGACGAGAGTGTCTGCGTCAGGGTCGGTGTCGTTGCCGCGGACATCGATGAGGACATCGATGCCATCCGCCGTAGCGGCGGAGTCGTCGGCCGCAACGGGCGGTGCGTTGACGACGGTGATGGTGACGGTTGCTGTCGCGGTGCCGCCGTCACCGTCGGAGATCGTGTAGGTGAAGGAGTCGGTGCCGGTGAACCCGGCGTTCGGCGTGTAGGTGAGGGTGCCGTCACCGTTGACGGTCACGATGCCGTTGCCGGCCGGGCCGGTCGTGGTGACCGTGAGCGTGTCGCCGTTGGGATCGCTGTCGTTGGCCAGGACGTCGACGGTGACAGCACCGTGCGTGGTGGCGGTGTCGGGCCCGGCGACGGGCGGGGTGTTGCCGACAGTGATGGTCACGGTGGCGGGGGCGGAGGTGCCGGTGCCGTCCGTGGCCGTGTAGGTGAAGGTCGTGATCCCGCGGAAGCCGGCGACAGGGGTGTAGCGGATGGCACCGGACACGACGACGACGGTGCCGTTGGCCGGTGTGGTCACGTTCGTGATGGACAGTGCGTCGAGGTTGGGGTCGGTGTCGTTGGTGAGCACCGCGACGTCGACCGCCGTGCCGCCCGGAGTGGTCGCGGCGTCGTCGAGGGCCGTGGGGGGATCGTTGGTGACGTGGACGGTGAGCGTGCCGGTGTCCGTGCCACCGAAGCCGTCGGAGATCGTGTAGGTGATGATGTCGTCGCCGACGAATCCGGCGTCCGGGGTGTAGGACACGACGCCGCCCACGATCGAGGCGACCCCGTTCGTGGCACCGCTGACGGAGTCGAGCGACAGCACGTCGCCGTCGGCGTCGGTGTCGTCCGCGAGGACGTCGTACGTCGTCGACGCACCCGGGCCACGCGCCATCGTCGTCTGGTCGTCGATCGCGACGGGCGCGTCGTTGGTCACCGTGATCGTCACCGTGCCGGTGGCGATGCCACCGTCGAAGTCGGTCACGATGTAGGTGAAGGAGTCCGGGCCGGTATAGCCGGCGTCGGGGGTGTAGATGACCTGCTGGCCGAAGATCTGCGCAGTCCCGTGACCGGGAATCGAGACGGAGCTGATCGCGAGGATGTCGGACGGGTTCGCGTCCGTATCGTTGACCAGCACGCTCACCGCCACCGAGACGTCGTGGGGCGTCGATGCGGAGTCGTCGACGGCGACCGGGCCGGCATCGGCCACGACGACCGTGACGGTCGCGGTCGAGGTGCCGCCCGCGCCGTCGGAGATCGTGTAGCTGAAGGTGTCCGTGCCCTTGAAGCCGGTGTCGGGGGTGTAGGTGATGGTCCCGTCACCGTTGGCCACGACCGTGCCGTCACCGGCAGCACCCACGGCGGTGACAGTGAGCACGTCATTGTTGGCGTCCGTGTCGTTGGCGAGCACGGCCAGCACGATCGCCGTGGCGGACGGCGTGCCGACCGAGTCGGCGGTCGCGAGGGGCGCGGCGTTGAGCACGGTGATCGTCACCGTGGCCGGCGGTGCCGCGACGAAGCCGTCGGACACCGTGTAGGTGAAGGTGTCGGTCCCACGGAAGGAGGCGTCCGGGGTGTAGCTGATCGTCCCGTCGCCGTTGATCTGCACCGTGCCGTTGGCGGCGGTGCCGATCGCGGACACGGTGAGTGCGTCACCGTTCGGGTCAGTGTCGTTGACGAGCACCGAGACGATCACCGGCGCATCGGTAGCTGTGGTTGCGGCGTCGTCCGTCGCGGTGGGAGCCGCGTTCGTGACGCGGACCGTGAGGGTGCCGGTGTCTGTACCACCGTGGCCGTCGGAGATCGTGTAGGTGATGATCTCGTCGCCGACGAAACCGGCGTCCGGGGTGTACGACAC
>JANMMN010000329.1:0-11014 GCA_031373405.1 Actinomycetes bacterium | reverse complement strand
CTGCACAGCGCCGGCGTCGAGGTCGAGCTGGTGGCCCGCGACCCCGCCCGCGCCAACCTCATCGCCCGCATCCCCGGCACAGGCGGAGGGCCCTCGCTCGCGTTCGTCGGGCACAGCGACGTCGTCCCCGCCGACGCCCGTGACTGGAGCCACCCACCCTTCGAGGCGGTGCTCGACGACGCCGGGTTCCTCTGGGGGCGCGGTGCGATCGACATGAAGAACGAGGTGGCCGCCCGGGCCGTGGCGATGGCGTCGCTGGCCCGCTCGGGCTGGCGCGGCACGGGCGACCTGCTGCTCGTCGTCGTCGCGGACGAGGAGGACGGCTCGGCCGAGGTCGGGATGAACTGGCTGGTGCGGGAGCGTCCGGACATCGCGACCGACTACGCCCTCAACGAGGGCGGCGGCCTGCCCTTCCGGCTCGTCGACGGGCGCGTCGTCGTGGAGGTGGCCGCCGGCGAGAAGGGCACCTGCCCCGTGCGGGTGGACGCCGTGGGCGAGGCCGGGCACGCGTCGATGCCGACGATCGGCGAGAACGCCGTACCCCTGCTCGGCGAGGTGCTGCGACGCATCGGCCAGGGCACCGCGGAGCCGGTCGACCATCCCGCCGTGCGTTCCATGCTCGATGCGCTGCTCGGAGACGGCGCGGTCGAGCGGCTCGGTCTCGGTGCGGCGCTGCGGACGGCCGCGCGACTGCACCCGAGCTGGGCGCACTCGCTCCCGGCCGTCGCCGGCACGACCATGGCGCCGACGATGCTGCACGGCTCGTCCGCCCGCAACGTCATGCCCGCCCGCGCCGGCGTCGAGCTCGACTGCCGGATCCTCCCGGGCACCACCGAGGCCGAGGTGCTCGACGCCGTACGCCGCCGGCTCGGCGAGGACATCGCCTACGAGCTGTCCTTCGCCGAGCCCGCCGTGCACGGCAACGCCTCCGAGCCCACCGGGCCGCTGTGGGACCTCGTCGCGGCCTACGAGGCCGACCTCAGCGGCGGCGTGCTGCTTCCTGTGCTGTGCACCGGCTTCACCGACTCGGTGTACCTGCGCCGCGAGTTCGGCACGTCGGCGTTCGGCTACAGCCCGTTCCGCGCCACCCCGACCGACGTGGTCGAAGCGGGATATCACAACAAGGACGAGCGGGTTCACGTCGACGACATCGCCCTCGCGACCGAGTTCCACGTCCTTGCCGCGCGTGCCCTGCTCGGCTGACGCCCCCCGCCCCCCGCCCGCTCCGCTCAGGCGATCGGGTGCAGGAACAGGCCGCTCGCGAGCTTGGGCTCGAACCACGTCGACTTCGGCGGCATGACCAGCCCGGCGTCGGCCACGTCGACGAGGTCGGAGGTCGAGGTCGGGAAAAGAACGAAGCCGACGGCCGCCCGGCCGGTGTCGACGAGGCGCTCGATCTCCGCGGCCCCCCTGATCCCACCGACGAACGCGATCCGCGTGTCCGTTCGCGGGTCGCCGATCCCGAGCATCGGCGCGAGCACCCGCTCCTGCAGCACCGACACGTCGAGCCGACCCAGCACGTCCGAGCCCACCACGCCCGGCCGAGCGGTGAGCAGGTGCCAGCCGCCGTCGAGGTAGAGGCCGAACTCGTGCGGCTGCGTGGGCAGCGCGCGACCGTCGATGGCCGAGACCTCGAACTCGGACTCCAGCCGGGCGAGGAACGACGCGGGCGTCGCTCCCTCGAGGTCGACGACAACTCGGTTGTACGCCATCACGTGGACGTCGTCGAGGGGCAGGACCACCGCGAGGAAGGCGTCGTGCTCCCCCGGCGTACCTGCCCGGGTCGCGATGACCCGTGACGCCGCCGCGCTGCGGTGATGTCCATCGGCGACGTAGAGGTCTCCGACCTCGGCGAGCGCCCGGCGCAGCGCGCCGACCTCGGCCGGGTCGTCGACGACCCAGAGCGTGTGCGCGACGCCGTCGCGCGCGACGAGGTCGAGGTGCGGATCGCGGTCGGTCACCCGTCCCACAATCGCGTCGACGTCCGGCGACCTGCGCGAGAGCAGGAAGACCGGCTCGTCCTGGGCGTCGAGCGCCTCGATGTGCCGGACGCGGTCGAGCTCCTTGTCGGGGCGGGTGTGCTCGTGGACCTTGTCCCGGCCGGCGTCGTAGTCGGCGACCGCGACAGCACCGACGATGCCGGTCTGCCGAACCTCTCCCACGACCTGCCGGTAGACGCTGAAGGTCGGCGACCCGTCACGCACGAGGACCCCGCGCGCCACGAAGTCGTCGAGGTTGCGGCGGCCGAGCGCATAGACCTCGTCGGCATGGGGATCGACGTCGGCGGGCAGGTCGATCTCCGCGCGGGAGATCCGCAGGAACGAGTCGGGGTCACCCGAGGCGTACGACCGGGCCTCCTCGACGTCGACGACGTCGTACGGCGGTGAGAGCAGGCGCGACGCCGCACCCGGCGCCGGACGCAGCGCGCGGAACGGTCGGACGTCGACCATGCCTGCCTCCCTCGCTCGGAGTCGCGACCCTAGCGGGCGACGCCGAGCGGGCCGCAGGACGCCCGCGCGTCCGATGCCGACGAGGAGACCAGGGCGGCTCAGCCGGCCTGGTCGTCGACCTCGGCGTCCGCGGCGTTCTTGCGCACGGACTCGATGCCGGCGAGCGCCGAGTCCTTGGACTTGTACGCCTGCGACTGGGCGATGATCTCGCCGTTGCCGGCGACGAGGTTGAAGCGGAACTTGTCCGCAGCGTCCTTCTTGAGCACGAACTTGGCGGCCATGGCCGTCCTCCTCAGGGGTGGCGATCCGTTGTGATGCGAGCGTAGGAACGACACCGACGCCGCGCAGCGGCTTGCCCGGATCCGCTCGGTCAGATCCCCTCCTGGGCCACGACCCGACCCGAGCTGATCGCCGCGCGCAGGGCGGCATGGTCTCGCTCGTTCTGGTCGGCGTAGTCGTGCGCGAACGCCACCAGGGAGTCGTCGAAGGTGCGGCTGGCGCCGAGGTAGGCCGAGATGGCGATCCGGTCGCCCGAGCGGGCGTGGCCGCGAGCGAGCGTCCAGGCGCAGAGCCCGCCGTACATCCGCATCGCCGTCGGGTCGAGGCTGGCGATGTCGACGCTGCCCTTGCCGTCGCGCAGCTGACGGACGTAGAAGGAGTGCTCGTCGCCGTCGAGACCGATCCCGCGATACCACCCGAGGAAGCTGTCGCTGGCCGCCTGCATCAGTCGTTGCCCGGATACGACCCGCTGACCCGGCTCGGAGTACTCACTCGCACCGAGGTACGGCTCGAGCACCGACGGCTGCGCCTCCTTGAACTGCAGGATGAGCGGGTCGTGCTGGTCCCGCCCGAGAAGCAGGGCGATCCACGCCCGGGTGCCCACGCTGCCGACGCCCACCACCTTGCGAGCGAGGTCGGCGTACTCGTACTGCGCGACGAGGCGTCGACGGTCGTCATCGAGGGTGGCGCGGTATTCGCCCATGATCCGGTGCGCCTCACCCCGCACCCAGCCGGCACCTTGGGACCCGGCGAGCTGGTCGATGGGCACGACCAAGGGTGGCTCCGAGGCGAAACGCGGCTCGCCATCGACCAGCACCGTGAGCCGGGAGAAGGCGTGCAGGTTGTCGCGCGCCGCGAACTTGCTGATGTTGCGCTCGACCTGCTTGACCCGCTGGGCCGTGGCCCGCGATCGGAGCTCGGACACCGCCTCGTCGACCTCGCGGCGTGCGTACCAGACCTCGAGGTTGGTCATCAGGGCGAAGGACGCCATCGCCGTGCGGTAGGAGCGCACGGTGTCGCGAGCCACCTCGACGCCGGCCGCCTCGTCGTAGCCGTTGTCGCGACCCGCGACGACCATCGAGGCGACGAGGCGCTTGAGGTCCCACTCCCACGGGCCGGGGAGCGTCTCGTCGAAGTCGTTGAGGTCGAAGACGAGACGACGGTCCGGCGCGTTGTACACGCCGAAGTTCACCAGGTGAGCATCACCGCAGAGCTGTGCAGCGAGGCCCGTCGACGCGACCGTGGCGAGGTCCATCGCCATCACGGCGGCGGCTCCGCGGAAAAAGGCGAACGGTGAGGACACCATGCGCCCGTACCTGATCGGGACGAGCTCTGGCACCCGGGTAGCAGCCTGACTCTCGAGCACCTCGACCGGGTCACGCCGGTCCGCGGCCGGGGTGAACCCGGCGTGCGTGGTGCGCGGTGACGCCTTACGGGCAGCCTTGCCGCGCTCGGTGCGCTCCGCGATCGTGCCGGCGACGCTGCCGAGGGATGCCGTTGACCTGGCGTTGCCTCTCATCGGCGGAGCTCCCAGGCGCGGACCCCGCCCACGATCCCGGCGGTGTTGGGGACGATCACGACATCGTCGCCCAGTGCGGCCACCGTGTCCGGTGTCAGCACCCGGGCGTTTCCGCCGCCGAGGTAGAGACGGTCCCACACGAAGACCGGTCGCAGTGCCTCGACGACGCGGCGGACGCGCCGCGACCAGAAGGCCGGCCCGAGCCGACGCCGTTCCTTGTCGCCGATGTAGGTGTCGTAGGACAGTCCCCACTTGATGGGCGCCTGCGAGAGCTCCAGGTGCGGCGCGAGCCGACCGCCGTCGAACAGTGCCGAGCCCAGGCCGGTCCCGAGGGTGAGGACGAGCTCGAGACCGACTCCGGTGACCACGCCGGCGCCGTGCACCTCGGCGTCGTTGAGCACCAGCGTGGGCACGCCGAGCCGCTCGGACAATGCGGCAGTGGCATCGAAGCCGTGCCACTGCTCGACCAGCGCGGGCGTCACCTTGCTCCGCGGACCCGCCTCCGTGACGTAGTGCGGAGTCACGATCACCACCCCGTGGCGGATCATCCCCGGCAGGCCCACCGTCGCGCGGTCGTACGCCGGTAGCCCGTCGGCCAGCGCGGCGATGGTGGACAGGAACCGTTCGGTCGACAGCGGATACGGCGTCGGCACCCGCACGGGCTTGGCCCGCAACGTTCCCACCTCGTCGAGCACGGAGGCCTTGAGACCGGTCCCACCGCAGTCGACCGCCAACGTCATCGTCACCGGCTCAGTCTGTCGCCCCACCGTCCGCGCGACACGGCTTTCGCTGACCCGTACACCTGTTCGACTTTCTGCTAAGGTCTGGGCATGTCGCTCGCGCTGCAGGCGTCCCTCCTCGACCTCGCCGACGAGGTCAGGCTCGGGCCGCTCACCGGTCAGGTGCGCCGCACCTCGCTCGAGCCGGGCGCCTGGGTCGACCACCGCCCCGGCTGGGTCGAGGGGTCCGACGGCGTGCTCGACGCCCTCATGACGACCGTGCCGTGGCGTCAGGAGCGCCGCCGGATGTACGACCGCGTCGTCGACGTGCCTCGACTCCTGGCGTGGTACGACGCGCCCGACGTGCTCCCTCATCCTGTGCTCGCCGACGCCCGCTCGGCCCTGTCGGCCTTCTACCGCCCCGAGCTCGGAGAGCCGTTCACGACCGCGGGCTGCTGCCTCTACCGTGACGGTCGCGACTCGGTCGCGTGGCACGGCGACACCATCGGCCGGGGAGCGCACACCGACACGATGGTCGCCATCGTGTCGGTCGGCTCACCGCGCTCGCTGCTGCTGCGCTCGCGATCAGGAGGTCCGAGCCGCGCGTTCGCGCTGGGGCACGGAGATCTGCTGGTCATGGGCGGCTCGTGCCAGCGCACCTGGGAGCACTCGGTGCCCAAGACGGCGCGCGGCGTCGGCCCGCGGATCAGTGTCCAGTTCCGGCCCGCGGGCGTCGCCTGAACGGCCCCGCCGAGCCCCGAGGACTCACCCGACCTGAGCGACGGGGACCTCGTCGGCCTCGTCGTCCTCCTTCGCGGCGTCCTTGCCGATGGTGATCATCGTGGCTGACACGATCGCCGCCACGACCAGGAAGCCGGACCCGGCGAGGAAGGCGCGGGTGTAGCCCTCGGTCAGCGCCGCCGGGACGGCCGACTCCCCGAGCGAGGAGTTGGCTGCGAGGTACGCCGTGCTCGCGGCGACGGCCACCGTGTTGAGCAGGGCAGTCCCGACTGCCCCACCCACCTGCTGGGAGGTGTTGAGCAGCGCTGAACCGACGCCCGCGTCGAGCTTGCCGATGCCGTGCAGCGCGGTCGTCGAGACCGGGATGAACGTGAACGCCATACCGAGGCTGATCAGGATCATCCCGGGGAGCACGTGCGTGACGTAGCTGGAGTCGGGCTCGAGCAGCGAGAGGAAGGCGAGACCCGACGCGGCGACGAGCAGGCCGGGCACCATCAGTGGCTTGGGGCCGACCCGAGGCAACAGCTGGCTGGCGATCCCGGCGCCGACGATGATGCCTGCGCTGAAGGGCAGGAAGGCGAATCCGGCGACGATCGGGGAGTAGCCCTTCACGACCTGCAGGTAGAGGCCGAGGAAGAGGAACATCGCGAACAGGCCGATGCCCACGATGAGCTGCGCCAGGTAGGACCCACCGCGGTTGCGGTCGAGCAGCACCCGCATCGGCACGAGCGGGCTCGACACCCGGTTCTCGATGACGAAGAAGGTCACGAGCATGACCAGTGCGAGAGCGAACCACGCGAGCGTCGACGGGTCGGTCCAGTGGGCAGTGTCGGCCAGGCCCCTCGGAGCAGCCTTCGTGAACCCGTAGACCAGCGCCACGAGGCCAACCGTGACCGTGATGGCCCCGAACACGTCGTAGTCGGCCTTGCCCTCGGCCCTGCTCTCGCGCACGTAGGGGACCGCCAGGACAGCAGCGACGATCGCGATGGGGACGTTGACGAGAAGGCACCAGCGCCACGAGAAGAACTCGGTGAGCACCCCACCGAGCAGCAGGCCGAGAGCCGCGCCGCCACCAGCGATGGCGCCGTACACGCCGAACGCGCGAGCTCGCTCCTTCGGCAGGTGGAAGGTCACCGTGATCAGGGCGAGCGCGGCAGGCGCGAGCAGTGCTGCGAAGACGCCTTGAAGAGCGCGCGCGCCGAAGAGCGCTCCCGCGGTCGGGGCGATGCCACCGATGGCGGAGGCCGCGGCGAAGCCGAGCAGGCCGATGATGAAC
Source organism: Actinomycetes bacterium (assembly GCA_031373405.1). GTDB lineage: Bacteria > Actinomycetota > Actinomycetes > S36-B12 > CAIYMF01 > Longivirga. The sequence continues at coordinate 4,030 of JANMMN010000329.1, read as the reverse complement.
GCGCGCTTGCGCCCGATGTAGTCGGCGATGCGCCCTCCGAGCAGCAGGAAGCCACCGAAGGCGAGCGCATAGGCCGTCACGACCCACTGCTGGTCGGCGTCGGCGATGCCGAGGCCGGCCTTGGCCGAGGGCAGGGCCAGGTTCACGATCGAGGCGTCGAGCACGACCATGAGCTGGGCGATCCCGATGACCAGGAGCGCTTTCCAGCGCAGCGGGTCGAGCTGCGAGGTGGCCTCACCGGCGTGGTCGGGCTCGAGGGGGGTCGTGGACATGGGGGACCGTCCAGGGTGGAGTCGGGAGGGCGCGAAGGTCGGGACGGAGTCACAACCGTGGAATGTTCAACGAGTATTCCCGGCACCTCCGACACCGGCATCTCGGTCGGGTGGCAGCCCGGCCCGAGCCGGGGGGCGGTTACGGTGCTGCCATGAGCTCGCCCTCGCTGCGCACCGTGCGGGCCACGCGCTACGTGCTCGCACTGCGTGAGGGCGGGTCGCTGCCGGGGATCGTCGAGGCCGACGACCTCGGCACCTACGTGGTGAAGTTCCGTGGCGCCGGGCAGGGACGCAAGGCACTCGTCGCCGAGGTGGTGGTCGGCGAGCTGGGCCGTGCCCTCGGGCTCCCCGTCCCGGAGCTCGTCCTGGTCGACCTCGACGCCACGCTGGCCAACGCCGAGCCGGACGAGGAGGTGCAGGACCTCCTGCGCGCGAGCCACGGCACCAACCTCGGCGTCGACTTCCTCCCCGGCTCCCTCGGCATCGAACGGACCGACGGGATCGACCCCGCCTTCGCCGCCCGGGTGGTGTGGTTCGACGCGCTGACGCTCAACGTCGACCGCTCCTGGCGCAACCCCAACCTGGTGCGCTGGCACGGCGAGCCCTGGCTCATCGACCACGGCGCCGCGCTCTACTTCCACCACGACTGGCCCGGTCGCACGAGTGCTGCCACGAAGCCCTACCTCACGATTGCCGACCATGCGCTGCTCACGGTCGCCGGTCCTCTGGCCGGCGCGCAGGAGTCGCTCGGACCGCGCGTGACGACCGCGCTGCTGGCCTCCGTGCTCGCCCTCGTGCCCGACGAATGGCTCAGCGACGAGCCTGGCTTCGACTCGCCCGACGACGTGCGTTCGGCGTACGCCGAGGTCCTGCTGCGCCGCGCAGCGGAACCCGCGCCCTGGCTCGATGCTGCGGAGGTGGCCCGTGCCGCAACCGTATGAGTGGTCCGTCATCCGGGTCGTGCCGCGGGTCGAGCGCTGCGAGTTCGTCAACGTCGGCGTGGTCGTCTACTGCCAGTCGCTCGACTTCCTCGCCGCGCACACCTCCGACGACCTCAGCCGAGCCCTGGCGCTCGACCCTGGGCTCGACGCCGCCGCCGTGCGCGACCACCTGCGCGGCATCGAGGAGCTGTGCGCCGGCGACGAGGCCTCAGGTGCCAGCGGGCTGCGGGCTCGCGGCGAGCGCTTCCGCTGGCTGGTCGCACCACGGAGCACCGTCGTGCAGCCAGCACCGGTGCACACCGGTCTCACTGATGACCCGGCGCGCGAGCTCGCGGCGCTCATCACGCTGATGGTCGACCCACCCTCGGCACGGACCCGACGGCGCTAGCCTCACCGGCGTGACCGAACCCACCGACGCCGACGGCGTGCCTGACACCGGCGCTCCCGAGGAAGACGTGCAGGGCAGGGCCTTCCTCCGCCTGATCGGGCTCGGAGCCATCATCGGCATCCCCGCCGCGCTGGCGGCGGCGCTGCTCCTCGGCGCCATCCACGAGCTCGAGCACCTGCTGTGGACCGACTGGCCCGAATCCCTCGGGCTGGACTCCCCGCCCTGGTGGATGCTGCTGGGACTGCCCGTGGCCGGTGCGCTGGTGGTGTGGGCAGCGCGGGTGCTGCTCCCCGGCGACGGCGGGCACGAGCCCCTCGGCGGGATCAGCATGGCGCCGACTCCGGTGGGCTACGTGCCCAGCATCGCGCTCGCGGCGATCGGCTCGCTGGCGTTCGGTGCGGTGCTCGGGCCCGAGGCCCCGCTCATCGCCCTCGGGTCGGCCGTCGGCATGGTCGCCGCGCGGGCGGCGCGGCTCGGGCCGAAAGGCAGCCAGGTCGTCGCCGTGGGCGGATCGTTCTCTGCCGTGTCGGCAGTGTTCGGCGGCCCGATCGTGGCCGGCGTCCTCATGCTCGAGGCCGGTCTGGCTGCGGGTGCGTCCTTGATTCCCGCGCTGCTGCCCGGGCTCGTCGCAGCGGCAAGGGCCCTCATGTGGTGACCCAGGCACGCTGGGGAATCGAGGTAGCTCGAACAGCGATGACGAACTTGCTGAACAGCGGCGAGGCCGGCGGCGAACGCCCCGGTGCTCTGGTGCAGGAAATTTGCCGCCTCGCACTCAGCCAGTCTGGCAGGAAAGTCTTCAAGGAGCATGGCGTAGAAACGGCGGCGGCCATTCCGTTCGAGCTCATGTCGGCACAGACTCCCGCGCGTGCGCGTCAGGCGGGAACGATTTACCAACTGCTCCAGAAGCACCGGCGCACACGCGATGTCGAGCGGCCATTGTGAGCAGGTGAGCCGCGTAGCGCCGGCCGCAGTGCAAGCAACCGTCTTGGCTTCTGGTTGCTGTCTTCGATACGCCTGACGGGTTGGTTACTGTTACTACGTAGTCCTACGCCAGCATTCCCCGCGGATCCGCAATCCGCCCCATCACCGCACTCGCCGCCACGGTATAGGGTGACGCGAGAAACACCTGGCTCGACACTGCACCCATGCGGCCCTTGAAGTTGCGCGCGGTGGAGGAGATGACGCGCACGTTTTCGCCGAAGCGGTCGTCACTGTAGCCAGCGCAGACGCCGCAGGCGTTGGGCAGCACGCGCGCGCCGGCGTCAATCAGCACTTGCATCACGCCTTCGGCTGCGGCGAGCGCTTGATCCTGCTTTGACGCGGGCGCGACCAGCAACTGCACGCTTTTCGCTACGCGGCGGCCAGCGAGCACGCTGGCTGCTGCGCGCAGGTCAACCAGCTTGGCGCCGGTGCAGGCGCCGATGTAGGCGGTGTCGATCACTTCGTCGTAGTCATTCACGCCGCGTGAATTGGCGGGGCTGTGCGGCGCGGCAACTTGGGGTTCCAGCGTCGTGGCGTCGAAGCTGTGGTGTTCGTCAAAGGTGGCGCCGGCATCGCTTTGCCACGCGGCAACTTCGACATCGTGCGCGCCAGCCTCAAGGAGAAAGCGTTTCGTGGTCTCGTCCGGCGCGATCAGGCCCACTTGCCCGCCGAGCTCGGCCGTCATGTTGGCGAGCGTCATGCGCTCCTGCATTGACAGCGCGCCAATCGCGCTGCCGCCAAACTCGACCGCCTGATAACGCCCGCCGTCCATGCCGAATCTGCCGCACAGGAACAACATCATGTCTTTGGCGGTGACGCCATCACCGAGCACGCCGTCCCACTGCATCAAGATGGTCTCGGGCACGCGCAGCCAGATTTCACCGGTGACCACGACGCCAAGCATCTCGGTGGCGCCAACGCCAAACATGTAGGTACCAAACGCGCCGCCAGTGGGCGAGTGCGAATCGCCACCGACTGCGAACAGGCCCGGCTTCAGGTGACCTTTCTGCGGCAGCACGACGTGGCAGATGCCTTCGCCGTCGTAGAAGTGTTTGATCTGGTTGGCGTGCGCCCAGTCGCGCGTGATCTTCAAAATGGTGCGGCTGTCTTCGTCCCAACCCGGCACATAGTGATCAGTGATGAGGACGATCTTGTCTTTGTCCCACACCTTGGCACCGAGGCGCTCGAGCATGGGGGCGAGACGGCGCGGGCCTGACGAGTCGTGAAACATCGCGAGATCGACCTTGCAGGTGACGACCTCACCGGGCGTGACCTGCGGCTTGCCGGCAGCGCGCGCGACAAGTTTTTGTGCGAGCGTTTGCCCAAGCGTTTGCGGTGGCGTTTTCACCGGCTGCGAAGATAAATAAAAAAGAAGTAGAAAAAGTGATCTCTCTTCTTTCTGATATTGAATCCCTTTATTCTGCGAGAGCATCACAGCTCAGTCGGGG
>JANMMN010000327.1:0-1725 GCA_031373405.1 Actinomycetes bacterium | reverse complement strand
CCCCGACTGCCACTGCGGCGGCGTACGCACGCAGGTCGGCGAGGTCGGCCCTGGTCGCGAGCACGGCCGCGAGGTCGGAGCGCGCGGCGTCGACGCGTGCGGCGAGCTGGTCGCGCTGTGCGGTGAGGTCGAGATACTCGTCGACCTGACCGGAGGGGGGCACCACGCCGTCGCTCGGTGGTCGCGCGTCGACTGCTTCGGCGGGGGCTGCCTGCGCCGGGGCGGTCGCGGTGCTCGTCGGTGCGGGCCGGGTGCCGGGGGTCAGCGCCGGGCCCGAGGGCTGCGGTGGCACGGGCACGGCCGGCAGGTCCGGCGACGGGGAGGTGGGTGCCGGTCCGGGAGCCTCGGCCCCGGGGGGAACGAGGTCCGTGGGCGCCGGGGTCGCGGAGGGGGCCGGCGCCGGGGCGGGATCGGCAGGTGCGCCGGTCCCGCTGGGGGAGGGTGACGGCAGGGGGTCCGCCGCCCGAGCCCAGCCGGCGGGCGCTGCGAGCACGCCGACGAGGGCGGCAGCGAGCAGGTAGCGGGCGCGGCGGGGCACGGCCCAATCTCCACGGTTGGAGGCGTCCGGACTCCGAAGGATGGGCGTACCCCGGGTGACATCCGGGTGACGAGCGCACGTCGTCGGGTTGGCCGCGTCGGCTCGGGCGGCGGCGGGGTCGCGGCCGACTCGGGAGCCGGGCCGCCTCGGTAGGATCCGTGCGCGGGTCCGGCGTAGGACCGGACCCACGCCGACGTGGCGCAACTGGCAGCGCACCGCTCTTGTAAAGCGGTGGTTAGGGGTTCGAGTCCCCTCGTCGGCTCGCGTGGAGAAGGCCCGGGGTTGATCCCCCGGGCTTTACCCATGCGACCTGGCAAAGCGGGGGACTCGGGAGGAAGGTCGCCGGAGGCGGGGTGGGTCAGCCGGTAGTGGTGACTCCGAGGGGGGTGCCGGTGTAGCCGGGGAAGACCTCGCGCACCTGGGAGAGCGAGGCTCCGGTGCGGGTGACCAGGATGTCGGCGAGCACCGCGCGGTAGTCCGTCGTCGCCGTGAGGTCACCGTTGGTGAGCTGGTTGGCGGCGAGCCCGGGCCAGCTGCCGTGCACCTGGGGTACGACGTGTCCGCCCATCACCATCATCAGGTTGCCCCAGCCGTGGTCGACCCCGCCGGACTCGTTCTCCTCGACGCGGCGCCCGAACTCGCTGAGCGTCACCAGGGTCACGCCGGACATCGCCGTACCGAGGTCGGTGCCGAACGCAGCGAGGGCTCCGCCGAGGTCGGTGAGCTTGTCCTTCATCCAGCCGTTGCCCACGGTGCCGAGGCCGGCGTGCATGTCCCAGTCGCCGAGGTCGATCGTGAGCACGCGGAGGCCGACGTTGGCCTTGATGAGCTGCGCGGCGTTGCGCAGCGCCTTGCCGACGCTCGAGCCGGGGTAGGCCGCGCCGTTCGCCGGCGTGTAGCCGGCCGCCGCCAGGGTCGCCGCGGTGTTGAGGGCGCCGAGGGTGTTGGCACTGGAGTCCTGCAGGGCCGGCGGCGCCGCGGAGTGCAGCGAGTTGATCGCGCCGGCCCAGGTCGCGCGCTGCGTGGGGTTGCTCGTGCCGGAGAGCTTGAAGCCGGAGATCGAGGTCGTGCCGAGCTCCGGCCACGGGCCGACGAGCGACTCGGGGATGTCGCTCGATCCCATCTGCACCGCGCCGAACGGGCCGCCGGGCGCGTGCAGCCTGATGGTGCGGTCGAGCCAGCCGGTG
>JANMMN010000195.1:0-4715 GCA_031373405.1 Actinomycetes bacterium | reverse complement strand
GCGCGCCCAGCACCGCCCCCAGCAGGTTGGCCGCACCCATCGTGAGTCCGAGGGCCCACAGGACGTGACCGCCGGCGGCGAACACGATCAGCGCGGCGAGGTTCGTCGAGACGTTGACCAGCTTGGCGATCGCCGAGGCGTTGAGGAACGAGTAGCCGAGCAGCGCCACCAGCCCGAAGACGAGGAAGGTCCCCGTGCCCGGTCCGAAGACACCGTCGTAGGTCCCGATCACGCCCCCCATCACGACGGCGGCGACGCCGTGCCGCGCGTGCGTCTCACGACCGTGCCAGCGCAGGTCCTGACGCTCGCCGAGGGCTGGTCGCAGGAGCGTCCAGGCACCGACGATGACCAGCATCACCAGCGCCAGCGGTCGGAAGAACGAGCCGGGAAGACGCGTGGCGACCACGGCGCCGAGCGCCGAGCCGACGAACGCCGCCGCCGCCATCGGGATGGCCGTGGCGAGGTCGGTGACGGCCGCGCGGCGGTAGGTGAGCGCGGCGGCGGAGGTGCCGAGGACGGAGGAGAGCTTGTTGGTGCCGAGCACCGTCGCCGGCTCGGCGTCCGGCAGCCCGACGAGCAGGGCGGGAAGCTGAATGAGGCCGCCGCCACCGCTGACCGCGTCGACCCAGCCGGCGAGCGCTGCGGCCAGCACGAGCAGCGCGAGCACGCCAGGTGCGACGCCGTAGAACGACTCCACGGGCTACCGCGCGGCGTTCCAGCTGCGGACGACCTCGAGCACGTCGCCGATGCGCTGCACGGTCGCGTCCGGGGTGACGTCGACGGCCACCTGCTGCTCGGTCGGGATCGCCGAGTGCGGTAGCCAGATCGCTCGCATGCCGGCCTGCTGCGCCCCGTGGATGTCGTCCCACGGGCGATCGCCGACGAAGACGACGCGGGCCGGGTCGATCACCCCGACGGCGTCCATCGCCAGGGAGAAGGCCTCGGCGTGCGGCTTCCCGACCGGGGTCTCGCTCGTGTAGACAGCCCCGTCGATGAGGTCGAGCACGCCGTCGCGCGCGAAGACGTCCTCGTGGTGCCATCGCGGCCACATCGTGTTGGACAGCACGCCGACCCTGATCCCGTCGGCCCGAAGTGCCGCGAGCAGACCCGGCACGTCCGGGTCGGTGCGGGTGTGCGGGGTCCAGTGGTCGAGGTACGCCGCGAAGGCCGTGGAGTGACGGGGCGACGCGGTGTCGACGCCAGCGCTGCCGAAGACGTGGTCCAGGTGCCCCGTGCCCTGGGCCCCAGCAGTCTCGCGCTGCCGGCGCCACTGGCCGTCCTCGGCCTGGAGCAGCGCACGGGCGAGCGGCTCGGTGCGCGACGCGTCGTAGACCTCGGCGTACGCGCGCCACGGCTCGATCAGGTCGATCACGTGCCAGGGAGTGAGCGTGCCGCCCCAGTCGAAGATGACCGCGTCGACCGCGCTCATCCGCGACAGATCGCCACGACGGCGTCGAGGGCGTCGGCCACGGCGAGCTCGGTGCGCTCGCCGGTGCGGCGGTCCTTGACCTCGATCACGCCCTCCGCGAGGCCCTTGCCCACCACGACGATGGTCGGGACACCGAGCAGCTCGGAGTCCTTGAACTTCACACCGGGCGAGGCCTGACGACGGTCGTCGTAGATCACGCGGAGCCCGGCCGACTCGAGGTCGGTCGCGAGCTGCTCGGCGTAGGTCCAGATGGCGTCGTCCTTGCCGGTCGCGACCAGGTGCACGTCGGCGGGCGCGACCTCGCGCGGCCAGCACAGGCCGAGCTCGTCGTGGCTCTGCTCGGCGATCGCCGCGACGGCGCGCGAGACGCCGATGCCGTAGGACCCCATCGTGACGACCTGCTGCTTGCCGTTCTCGTCGAGCACCTTGAGGTCGAGCGCCTTCGCGAACTTGCGACCGAGCTGGAAGATGTGGCCGATCTCGATGCCACGAGCCATCTCGAGCGCCGAGCCGCAGGCGGGGCACACGTCACCCGCGACGATCTCGGCGGCCTCGATGGTGGCGTCGGCGGTGAAGTCCCGACCCGCCACGAGGTCGAACACGTGGCGTCCGGACTGATTGGCGCCGGTGATCCAGCGGGTGCCCTCGACCACGCGCGGGTCGACCACGTAGCGGATCCCCGAGGTCGACTCCTCGCCGAGCACCTCGGGCCCGATGTACCCCTTCACGAGCGCGGGGTGCTTCGCGAACTCACCCTCGGTCATGGGCTCGGGCTCGTCGGGGTGGAGCACGGCCTCGAGGCGCTTCATGTCGACCTCGCGGTCACCCGGCAGGCCGACGACGAGCGGGTAGGTCGAGCCCTCCGGGCGGGTCACCGTGAGCACGACGTTCTTGAGCGTGTCGGCGGCAGTCCACGCCCGGTCGGCGCGCGGCTGGTTGGCGTTGGCGTGGGCGACGAGGGTGTCGATCGTCGGGGTGTCGGGGGTGTCCTCGACGTGGGCCGCGGGCGCGTCGGCGTAGGACAGCGCCGGGGGCGCGGGCGTGACGACCGCCTCGACGTTGGCGGCGTAGTCACCCGCGGTGCAGCGGACGTAGGTGTCCTCGCCGTTCTCGGTCATCGCGAGGAACTCCTCGGACGCCGAGCCGCCCATGGCACCGGACATCGCGGAGACGATGACGTACTTCAGCCCCATCCGGTCGAAGGTCTTGATGTAGGCGTCACGGTGCTTGTCGTAGGACACCTGGAGGCCGGCGTCGTCGACGTCGAAGGAGTAGCTGTCCTTCATGACGAACTCGCGACCGCGCAGGATGCCCGCGCGGGGGCGTGCCTCGTCGCGGTACTTCGTCTGGATCTGGTAGAGCGCCAGGGGCAGGTCCTTGTACGACGAGTACTCCCCCTTGACCATGAGGGTGAACATCTCCTCGTGGGTCGGGCCGAGGAGGTAGTCGTTGTCGCGGCGGTCCTTGAGGCGGAAGATCCCGTCGCCGTACTCGGTCCAGCGGTTGGTCGCCTCGTAAGGCTCCCGGGGCAGCAGCGCCGGGAAGTGCACCTCCTGGAAGCCCGCGGCGTCCATCTCCTCGCGCACGATCCGCTCGACGTTGCGGTAGACGTGGTAGCCCAGCGGCAGCCACGAGAAGATGCCAGGCGCCACACGACGGACGTAGCCGGCGCGGACGAGCAGGCGGTGGCTCGGCACCTCGGCGTCGGCCGGATCCTCACGCAGGGTGCGCAGGAACAGCGACGACAGGCGGAGCAGCACGGCGATCTCCTCGGTTCTTCGGTGGACCCGCAGGATAGCCGTCGTTCAGGCCGTGACCGGAACGGGATTCCGGCGTGCAGGCACGCGGCCGAGGCTCGAGCGCCACCCGGCAGCCACGCCGACGCTGAGCACCACGGCTCCGAGCAGCATCCCGGCGGACGGCCCCCGCACAGCGGCCACGACACCGCCGAGCAGCGCGCCGGCCGGGCTGCCGAGACCCCAGGACAGCATGCGTCCGGTCGTGTTGACGCGGCCCTGCATGTCCTCCGGCGTCTCCTCCTGACGGAAGTTGATGGTGTTGATGACCGCGATGAGGTCGACGACGCCGAAGAGGAAGACGACGAACAGCGTCACCCGCCAGTCGAACCCGAGCGGGATCACGAACAGCAGCGCCGCGGTGCCGGTCATGGCCACCAGGCAGATCCTCGCCGGGTTGTACGCCTTGGTCCAACGCTGGGCGAGCGCACCGACGAGGCCACCGAGGCTGAACGCGGCGAAGACCGCGCCGAGCCGCACGTCGCCCTGCCGGATCCCGAGCACCTGGTCGGCGAAGGGCACGAGCTGGCCGAGCAGCGCGCCCATGGCGAAGGCCGCGCTGGTGCCGACGAAGGTCATCGCGCGCAGGGTCGGGTGCGCCCAGAGCCAGCGCAGCCCGGTGAGGACGTCGTCCCGGAGCCGGTGGGTGACCTCGGTGCGCTCGCCGGTCAACGATGCTCGGATTGCTCTGATGAGCATGGCCGACGCGAGGAACGTGAAGGCCTCGACCCAGTAGAGCGACGATGGCGAGACGAACGCGACGAGGACCCCGACAGCGCCCGGGATCGCGACGTCGAGCACCTGGGTCGTGCCCCACACCGCGGAGTTGGCCTCCCCGATGCGGTCCTTGCCGACCAGCGTCGGCACCGCGCCGAAGTTGGCCGAGTCGAAGAAGACGAACACCGACATCGAGACGAAGCCGGTGACGATCACGTGCGGGACGGTGAGCCGGTCGAGCGCCGCAGCGATCGGGACGGTCGCGACGACAGCCGCGTTGACGAGGTCGCACCTCACCATCAGCTTCTGCCGGTCGACCCGGTCGGAGAGAGCACCTGCGAGGAGTCCGAACAGCAGATAGGGCAAGCCCTCAACCGCTGTCGTGACTCCGGTGAGCAGCGCGGACCCCGTGAGCGCGTACACGAGGATCGGGGCGGTGACGAAGATGATCGTGCCACCGCCGTAGGAGATGACCCGGCTGGCCCAGTAGCGACGCCAGTCCGGGTCGGCCCAGAGGCTCTCGGGTGAGGGGCGGCGCAGCACCCGAACAGTGTCCCCCGTCCGCGGTCGCGCCCCTACCACGCGCTGCGGTGGTCGGGTCGGATCAGAATGGTGGCGGGTCGGGCTCGGCTGGTGGGGGTGGCTCCGGCTTGGCCTCGTCGGCGGGATCGTGGAGGTAGGGCCGCGGCGCGATGCGCACGATCTGCCCCCACGTCGTGTGCCATTGCACTGAGCCGTCGGCGTGTGAGTCGACGAGGTCGACGTAGCCGGCG
>JANMMN010000194.1:0-2280 GCA_031373405.1 Actinomycetes bacterium | reverse complement strand
GGCCGCGGCGATGCCGACGCCCATCGAGGCGCCGATGAGCGCACCCCACCAGAAGGTGATGTCCGTGGCGTAGAGGGCTGCCGCGGCCTGGATCACCCACGACATGGTGAACGCCATGGCGATGCTCGCGACGAAGGTGAGGCCGAAGACCGCGGCCATGTTCTGGCCGGTCCCGGGCTGCTCCGTGTCGGACCTGCCCATCGCGCGCCACCACACCGGGAACATGGTCTTGGGCCCGAAGTAGAGGAAGTTGAGGAAGAAGCTGACGAGCACGGCGACGAAGATGCCGAAGAACGGCAGGGTGACGGTCATAGCCGGACGTTAGCGCCGAGGCGGCCCCCGGGTCAGGATCTCGGCAAGGTCGTTGTCGGTCACTGCAGGAGCGACCACGCCGTCCCGAGCAGCACCACCGCCCCGAGGATGCGCCGGAACGGGTTGACGCCGCGCGCCACCTCGTCGCCGGCCCACACGACCAGCGCGATCCGCGACACCATCGCGAGCACGTCGACGTCGCCGACCCGGGGGCTCCACCACACGGAGAGCAATGAGGCTCCCAGCCACACGAGGATCGGGACGTTGGGGAACTGCGCGACCGTGATCTGACCGGTTCGACGGTTGCGGAAGAGCCAGTCGAGGACGCTGGAGCACGTCGGATCCGCGCGTACGCCGTCTGGGGACACGTCTCCAGTCTGGGCCGCCCGGGTCTGTCGGGCGCGTCGGAGACCGGGCCGACCGGCTGGAGGTCGACCCGCCGCGGGCTCGCCGGTCCTGGCAGGATCTCGGTCATGACTGCTGCTGATGTCCGATCGCGCTTCCCCGGCCTCTCCGACGGCTGGGTCCGCCTCGACGGTCCCGCGGGCACGTTGCCGGTCGACACCTGCGTCGACGCCATCGCCGACTACATGCGCTCGCCCGCGCCCGCCAACCTCGGCGGGAGCTTCGCAGCGAGCAGGGCGAGCGACGCCGTCGTCGACCGCGCGCGGCAGACGGTGGGGCGGCTCGTCGGCGCGCAGCCCGACGAGATCGTCTTCGGGCCGAGCACCACCAATCTCATGTTCGCGTTCACCCGGGCACTGTCGCGGAGCTGGGAGCCGGGCGATCGCATCGTCTGCACGCAGCTCGACCATGACTCCAACGTCTCCCCGTGGCTGCTCGCCGCCCGCGATGTCGGAGCAACCGTGGAGATGCTCGAGGTCGACCCGGTCGACGGCACGCTCGACGTCGAGCCGCTCAAGGGCTTGTGCGCGGACGGCCGCACCCGCTGGGTCGCGATCTCCGGCGCCTCCAACCTCACCGGTCATGCGCCCGACCTCGCCCGGGCCGCGGCGATCGCGCACGAGCACGGCGCGCGGATCCTCGTCGACGGTGTCGCGCGGGTGCCCCACTTGCCCACCGACGCTGCCGCGCTCGACCTCGACGTGCTCTCGACCTCGCCGTACAAGTGGTACGGCCCGCACGCCGGCGTGCTCGCGGTCCGCCACGACCTGCTGCGCACGGTCGAGCCGTACCGCGTGCGCCCCGCCGACTACGACGGTCCTGCCCGCTGGGAGACCGGCACGCCGCAGATCGAGCTGCTCGCGGGCATCACCGCCGCGGCCGAGTTCATGCTCTCCACCCCCGTCGCCCAGGTGTCCGCGCACGAGATCGAGCTGCTCGCCCGGCTTCAGGGGGGGCTGCACGACATCCCCGGGGTGACGGTGCACGGACCTTCGGTCACCCCTGACCGCGCCCCGACCGTCGTCTTCACCGTGGCCGGACACACCCCCTCGCAGGTCGACGAGTTCCTCGCGAGCCGCCGGATCGCGGTGTGGCACGGCGACAACTACGCCTGTGAGCTCATCGACGCGCTCGGTCTGCGCGCCACCGGAGGCACCGTACGCGCAGGCATCGTCCGCTACACCACAGCAGACGACGTCGCTGCGCTGCTCGTCGCGCTGACCGAGCTCACTGCGGGGAGCTGACCGCCGAGCTCACCATCGGTCGGGCGCGCGAATCGCCCGGCAGCACCGGACCCGTGCGATCGCCTCGAGGCTCGGCAGCTCGGACAGCTCCGAGGACAGGGGACGGCCCGGCGTTGGCACGCCGCATCGGACTGACTCACGTCGATCGGGTCAGAATGGTGGCGGGTCGGGCTCGGCCGGTGGGGGTGGCTCCGGCTTGGCCTCGTCGGCGGGATCGTGGAGGTAGGGCCGCGGCGCGATGCGCACGATCTGCCCCCACGTCGTGTGCCATTGCACTGAGCCGTCGGCGTGTGAGTCGACGAGGTCGACGTAGCCGGCG
>JANMMN010000185.1:0-3441 GCA_031373405.1 Actinomycetes bacterium | reverse complement strand
GCCCCCGCAACCGGGACCGCCCCATCGGCCGGGACCGACGCGGTGAGCGATGCACCCGCGGTCGTGGCGAGCGATGACGTGCGCCCGCGCGGGGCCGCGGCCCGGGCCGCGCGCGTCGTGACCCGGGTGTGGCGCTCGAGGTCGGCGACCTGGAGCAGCAGGTCGCGCCGGGTGACCCGGCCGCGTCGACGGACCGGGCTGGACAGGCCGATGCCGTAGAGCGCGTCGAACCCGCCCGCGACGACGAGCCGCTCGACCACCGGGCGGGCGACGCGCGCGCGGTGCCAGAAGTCCGACAGCGAGCCGTAGGGGCGCCCCGCGACGATCCGTTCGACCTCCGCGCCGCTGATGCCCTTGACGTCAGCGAGCGAGAGCCGGATGCCGTACGCCGACCCGTCGGGCACGCCCGGCACCGAGGTGTCCGGGCGCCGCGGGCGCTCGCCGAGGATCTCCGGCGGTGGCTCGTCGTAGGGCGAGACCCGTTCGACCCGGAAGCTCGAGTCGGAGCAGTTGATGTCGAGGCCGAGGATCGCGATGCCGAGGTTGCGCGCGTCGTCGAGGATCAGCCGCTTGGGGTACATCCCCGGGTCGTGGGTGAGCACCCCGGCGAGGAAGGCCGCCGGATGATGGGTCTTGAGCCAGGCCGAGTGATACGTCGGCAGCGCGAAGGCCGCGGCGTGGGCCTTGCAGAAGCCGAACGATGCGAACGCGCGCAGCACCTCCCACACCCGCTCGATCGTCACGAGGTCATAGCCACGCTCGCGCGCCGCCGGATAGAACCAGGCGCGCACCTCGGGCTGGGTGTCGGGCGACCCGAGGCTGCGGCGTACCTCGTCGGCCTCCGCGAGCGAGCAGCCGGTCATCACCGCGACCATGCGCAGCACCTGCTCGTGGAAGACGACGACGCCGTAGGTCTCCTCGAGCGCGGGACGCAGGTCGGGGTGGAGGTAGACCGGGTCGTTCCAGCCCTGCCGGGCCCGCAGGAACGGCGTGACCATGTCGGACTTCACCGGGCCCGGGCGAAACAGCGAGATGTCGGTGATGAGGTCGTCGAAGGTCTCGGGAGCGAACTTGCCGACGAGCTCGCGCTGCCCGGGCGACTTGATCTGGAAGCAGCCGAGCGTGTGGGCCGAGCGCACCAGCGCGTAGGTCGCGTCGTCGTCGAGCGGCACGGTGTCGAGGTCGACGGAGATCCCGTCGACCCGTTCGATCTCGGTGAGCGCATAAGCCATCGACGACTGCATCCGGATGCCGAGGACGTCGAGCTTGAGCAGACCGAGCTCCTCGACGTCGTCCTTGTCGAACTGGCTCATCGGGAAGCCCATCGCGCTGGCCTCGACCGGTGTGCGGTCGAGCAGCGTGGTGTCGGAGAGCAGGACGCCGCACGGGTGCAGCGCGATGTGCCGCGGCAGGCCGTCGAGGGCCTCGACGAGGGTGAGGAATCCGTCGATCTCGCCGCTCGCGGCGAGGCGGCCGAGCCCGGAGGTGCGCAGCTCGGGCAGCTCCTCGAGCGCCTGGCGCGCGTCGCGGGCGCGGATGTGCGGGAAGGACTTGGCGAACGCGTCGATCTCGCCGAGCGGCATCCCGAGGGCGGCCCCGACGTCGCGGACGGCGTGCCGCACCCGGTAGGTGTCGCGCATCGAGACGCAGGCACAGCGCTCGCCGCCGAAACGCTCGAGGATGCGCTCGTAGATCTCGGTGCGCCGAGCCGACTCGACGTCGACGTCGATGTCGGGCAGCGCACGGCGCAACGGGGAGAGGAACCGCTCCATCAGCAGCCCGTGCGCGAGCGGGTCGACGCCGGAGATGCCGAGCAGGTGGTTGACCAGGCTGCCCGCACCCGAGCCGCGGGCCGCGACCCGGACCCCGCGGTCGCGGATGAGGTCGACCACCTCACCGACGGTGAGGAAGTAGCCGGCGAAGCCGAGTGCGGCGATGGTGGCGAGCTCGGCCTCGAGCCGGTCGCGCACCTCGTGCGGAGGGTGGCGCGCCGCATCGAGGTAGGTCGTGAGTGCGGCGTCGCAGCGCGCGCGCAGGTGCCGGTCGGCCTCGAGCGCCTCGGCGGCCAGCACCGCCGGACCGCGGTCGCGGACCAGGCTGCTGCGCCCGGCCGTGCGCGCGGGCAGCAGCAGGTCGAGCTCGGGCACGTGCACCTCGCCGATCCCGAGGTCGGCCACCGGATCGAGCCGGCAGGCGTCGGCGAGCGCCCGGGTGTCGGCGAGCAGCCGCGCCACCTCGCGCCGCTCCCCCGTCTCGCCGGAGGCGACCCCGGACAGGTGCACGACCTCGTGTGCGACCTGGGCCATCCGGGCTCCGTCGGCGAGGTGTCCCTCGCCGTTGGCCCGGTCGAGGTGGCGGGAGTCGAGCGGCACGAGGCGACGGATCGCGTCGAGGACGTCGATGACCGGGGCCTGGTCGCGTTCGGCGTGCCGCACGGCGTTGGCGAGGACCGCGGGCAGGTCGTGCGTCCGGGCGAAGCCGAGCATCCGCGCGGCCGCGGTCGAGGAGTAGGGCAGCCCGCGGGTGGGCGCGCCGGAGAGGTCGCTCGCGGCGAGGGCCGAGTCGCGGGCGCGGTGGCTCACCACCTCGATGGCGAGCCGTCGGCCGAACACCGCGCGCCAGGGGGCCAGCGCCGCCTCGGCGAGGTCGGGCCGACGACGGGCCAGCGCGCGTCCGACCTCGGACTCCGGACCGAGGAGCAGCACGAGGCCGTCGGCATGCTCGGCGACGACCTCGAGGGTGGTGACCGGGGAGCCGCGGCGCACCTCGGGGGTGCGGGAGCGCGGATCGAGGTCGCGCTCGGGCACGGCCTCCGGTCGCAGCCCGAGATGGGCGGCGGAAACCAGCCGGCACAGCGACGCCCAGCCCGTCCGGCCGCGCACGAGCAGCACCACGCGTGGGTGCCGCGGGTCGACCTCACCGCCACCGCGGGCCGGGGTGCGCCGGGTGGGCGCGAGCGAGCCCGGCGAGCCCGTGCGCTCGGCGAGCGTGGGACCCGAGCCGAGCCGACCGGCCGAGGTACGCCGGACCCGCGACCCGAGGCCAGCACCGCTCACGCCCGGGAACGCGAGCGGTGTGGTGAGCACGGGGTGGACCGCGAGGTCGATCCCCAGCACCGGGGCGATGCCGGCGTCGCGGCAGGCCAGCACGAAGCGCACCGCACCGTAGAGCCCGTCGCGGTCGGTGAGGGCGAGAGTGTCCTGGCCGAGCGCGGCGGCGCGCGCCACGAGAGCGGCCGGGCTGCTCGCCCCGTGCCGCAGGGAGTAGCCGGAAGCCACGTGCAGGTGGACGAAGGGATCAGCAGGCACGGGATCGGTATCGGAATCGGGGAGCGGGTTCGGGTGGTGGGTTCGGGTGGCGGATCAGGATGCGCAGGCGACGCCGGGCGTCCCCAGCAACGGCTGGTGGGCGACCCCGAGGGTGCGGGCGACAAGGGCGAGG
>JANMMN010000200.1:0-3801 GCA_031373405.1 Actinomycetes bacterium | reverse complement strand
CCGCGGAGTTGATGTGGGGCGTTTCGTCCCGGGTCACCCGCTGGCGGGCCGTGAGGTGTCGGGTCCGGCGGCTGCGAGGGCGGACCTGTTCGCCGACCGGGTCTGGGCGCTGGCTCCGGGCGAGACCACCGACCCGCGGCGGACGGCGTCGATGGCTGCGGTGGTTGCGCTGCTCGGTGCCGTGCCCGTGCTGACGACCCCGGAGGACCACGATCGCGCGGTGGCCCTGACCTCGCACACGCCCCAGGTGGTCGCCTCACTCGTGGCTGCCGGGCTCCAGTCCCTCGGCGAGAACGAGGTACGACTCTCGGGGCAGGGGCTGCGCGACGTCACCCGGCTGGCCGCCTCTGACCCGGACCTGTGGACCGAGATCCTCACCAGCAACGCAGGCCCGGTCGCTTCGGCCCTCGACGGCTTGATCGGTCGGCTCACGTCGGTGCGCGACGGACTGGTCTCGGGGCGCACCGGCACGGTCGCGGTCCGCGGGGCGTTGGCATCCGGTGTTGCGGGGCACCGGCGGGTGCCGGGCAAGCACGGCACGGCCGCGGTCTCCTACGCGGTGGTGCCCGTAGTCGTCGCGGATCGCCCGGGCGAGCTCGGTCGACTGTTCGCCGACGCAGGACTGACCGGCGTCAACCTCGAAGACGTGCGGATCGAGCATGCCCAGGGCCGCCCGACCGGGCTGGTCGAGCTCGAGGTGCGACCTGAGGCCGCGGAGCAGCTCACCGCCGGCCTGCGCGCGACCGGCTGGGACGTGCGCGCCTGACCTGCTGCTCGACCCCAGCTTCTTCGGTGTCGAGGTCGTGCTGCGCGCTGTCGGCCAGGGAGCGGGTCGACTGCGTGTCCTTGTATCTCTTTGCCGACTTATCGTTCTAGGCCCTTCGGCGGGTCGCTGACCGGCGTGGATAGGCCACGGGTGGACGTAGGCTCGACCCTCGACCTCTCACCTGGAGGCTGTCGACGATCCGAGATGAGGGCGACATGGCGCGCGAGCCGAGCATCGCCACGGCCGTCGTTGCCGTCGACGGACCGTCGGGCTCGGGCAAGTCGAGCGTGTCACGCGGGGTCGCCCGCGAGCTCGGGCTGCGCTATCTCGACACCGGTGCGATGTACCGAGCGCTCACCTGGGCGGTGCTGCGCGACGGTGTGGCCGATGCCGAGGGGATCGCGGCCGCGGCCTCCGGGTGCGCCTTCGAGCTCTCGACAGACCCGGACGACTCGTGGGTCCGGGTCGACGGTGTGGACGTGTCCCGGCCCATCCGGGAGCAGGTCGTGACCGACGCGGTGTCCTGGGTCGCGGCCGAACCCCGCGCCCGCGCCCGGCTCGTCGATATCCAGCGCGAGGCGGTCGCAACGGCCCTCGGAACCGGCCACGGCATCGTCGTGGAGGGCCGCGACATCGGCTCGGTGGTGCTCCCCGACGCCGATCTCAAGGTCTGGCTCGTCGCTGATCACGCCGTTCGGGCCGAACGACGCACGGCCGAGGACCTCGCTGCGGGCCGGCACAGCGACCCGTCGGCCGCCGCGTCGGTGGCCGACGACCTGGCGCGTCGCGACCGGGCCGACGCGACCCGTGCGGCCTCCCCGACGACGCAGGCACCGGACGCGGTCGTGGTCGATGCCACCGAGCTCGGGCTGGCCGAGGTGATCGCGGTCGTCGTGAGCCTGGTGCGCGAGCGGGTCGGCCGATGAGCCAGCAGCTCTCGACGCCGGCCACGGCCCGGAACTTCGCTCGGCTGGTGTCCCGCGCGTGGCGCGTACGGGTGACGGGTTCGCACCTCGTGCCGACCCACGGTCCGGTGCTCCTCGCCGCCAACCACACGGCGTTCCTCGATGTCCTCGTGCTGTCCGGGCACGCACCCCGGCCGGTCCGGATGCTCGTCGACGCCGCATCGCTGCAGCCGCCGTTCGGCGCCGCGGTGCTCGCGGCCGGTCACCTCCCGTACGGCGAAGGCCCGGACCGGGCGGCGCTGCGACTGGCCCAGGTCGAGCTCGAGGCCGGGGGCATCGTTGGCATCTTCCCCGAGGGGCGACGCGGTGACGGCGCGGTGCGCCACGTGCACCACGACGTCGCCTATCTCGCTGCCGTGACGGGTGCCCCGGTCGTCCCGGTGGCCCTGCTCGGCACCCGGCCGCTGGGAGGAGCGGTCGATGCGCTGCCGCGGCTGCGCGATCGGATCGACGTGGTGTTCGGAGAGCCGATCGACATTCGGGTCGACGGCGATCAGCACCGCCGGGCCGTCCTCGCACGGTCGGGGGAGCGCGTCCGTCAAGTTCTGGCCGATCATGTACGTACCGCGTGCCAGCGCACCGGCCAGACTCTGCCCGGACCGATCCACGATCTCATCCCTGCTGCACCCCGGAGTCACCCGTGAGCACCGACGACATCCCGCTCGACCCGTCCCTGGTCGACGGCGAGATCGGCTATGACACCGACACGACCGCCTGGGACGAGGACGAGGTGGTCGAGGTCGACGACCTCGACGGCGACGGGGACGTCCCCGACCTCGGCGATCTGCACGACGGTGAGGAGTTCGATCCTTCATCCTTGGTGTCACTCGGCTTCGACCTCGACGACCTCGACGTGTTCGACGACGAGGACGAGCTGCTCCCGGTCATCGCCATCGTCGGGCGGCCCAACGTGGGCAAGTCCACTCTCGTGAACCGGATCATCGGTCGACGTGAGGCCGTCGTCGAGGACGTCCCCGGTGTCACCCGCGACCGGGTCACCTACGAGGCCGAGTGGGCCGGTCATCGCTTCCTGCTGCTCGACACGGGTGGGTGGGAGCGCGAGGCGCAGGGCATGGCGGCGCAGGTAGCAGCTCAGGCCGAGCGCGCCATGGGCGATGCCGACGTCATCCTGTTCGTGCTCGATGCGATGGTCGGCGCGACCGACGCCGACGAGGACGTCGTCAAGGTCCTTCGGCGTACGAACAAGCCGGTGCTGCTCGTGGCGAACAAGGTCGACGACAGCCGGGCCGATGCGGAGGCGGCCATGCTGTGGTCGCTCGGCCTCGGCGAGCCGTACGCCGTGTCCTCACTGCACGGCCGGGGATCCGGTGACCTCCTCGACGCCGTCGTCGCCGCGCTCCCCGAGGTAGGGAGCCGCACGTCGGCCCCGCGCGGCCCTCGTCGTGTCGCGCTCCTCGGCAAGCCGAACGTGGGGAAGTCGAGCCTGCTCAACAAGCTCGCAGGCGAGGCACGCGTGGTCGTCGACTCGGTTGCGGGCACGACAGTCGACCCGGTTGACGAGCTCGTGGAGATCGCGGGCATCACCTGGCGCTTCGTCGACACCGCCGGGATTCGCAAGCGCGTGCACGAGGCCAGCGGGCACGAGTACTACGCGTCGCTGCGCACCAAGGGTGCACTGGAGAAGGCCGAGGTCGCCGTCGTCCTGCTCGAGGCACAGGAGCCGCTCGCCGAGCAGGACACGCGGATCCTGTCGATGGTCATCGAGAGTGGTCGTTCTCTCGTCCTGGCCTTCAACAAGTGGGACCTGATCGACGACGAGCGTCGGCGTTACCTCGAGCGCGAGATCGAGCGGGATCTGCACCAGGTCGCCTGGGCTCCGCGCGTCAACGTGTCGGCGCGCACGGGTCGGCACATGGAAAAGCTCGTGCCCGCGCTCGACGCGGCGCTCGCGGGTTGGGAGACACGCGTTCCTACCTCGAAGCTCAACGCCTTCCTGGCCGGCATCGTCGCGTCGCACCCGCACCCGATCCGCGGCGGCAAGCAGCCGCGCATCCTGTTCGGCACCCAGGCCCAGACCAAGCCGCCGACGTTCGTGCTGTTCACCAGCGG
>JANMMN010000197.1:0-10085 GCA_031373405.1 Actinomycetes bacterium | reverse complement strand
TCGATCCGCGTGACCTCACCGTGAAGACGATGCCCGCACGTTTTGCCGCCCTCGGCGATCTCCACGCCGGTATCGACGACCAGGCGCATGACCTGTCACCGGTGCTCGAATGGTACGAACGCGATCTGCGTGACGCGGGGCTCGGCGACATGCCCTACCCGCCCGACTACCCCAAGATGGTCGGCGAGCCCAAACGGGTCCAGCCCTCCCGCGACCGGGATCTCAAGGGCACCGACTGAGTCCGGCACGGCATCGCTACGGTCCTTCCATGGTTCACGTTCGGGTGGCGACGACGCGCGATCGCGAGCGGGTCGTCGAGTCGGTGTCGCTGGCCTTCCAGGGCGATCCGGCGTGGGACTTCATCCTCGGGGTCGACAATGTCGCGGCTGCGACGATCTTCGCGGCTGCCCTGTTCGACGGCCGGGTCGCGCGCGGCACCGTCTGGGTCGCCGACGGGGGCGCGGCCGTGGCGATGTGGGACCGGGTCGCGGCCGAGCCCGGCGGGAGCGACACCGACGACATCTGGCCGCAGTTCAGGGTCTCCGTCGGCGACGAGGTCTGGGCATCGCTCGAGGCGTACGACGCGGCCGTGAAGGCATCGGGACCCACGCGTCCCTACTGGTACCTCGGGGTGCTGGCCACCCACCCCGACCGTCGGGGCGAGGGCCTCGCGTCTGCTGTGCTGCGGCCGGGGATCGCCGCCGCGGACATCGAGGGCTGGGACTGCTGGCTGGAGACCTCGACCACCGACAACGTGGCGTTCTACGCCGGTCGCGGGTTCGTCGAGAGCACCCCCGTGGTCGACCTGGACGGCCCACCGACGTGGTGGCTGCGGCGACCGTCGGCGGGAGCGGCTGCGGCACCCGGTTAGCCTGCGTGCATGGCCATCACGCTCACCATTCTCTTCTTCGTCCTGGTCTTCGTGCTGGGCGTCGTCGGATACCGCCTGATGAAGGGCAAGAACCCGCGCGGCTGAATGACACCCCGCCCGGCTCACTCGCCCAGGACGTCAGCGAGGTCGTAGCGCACCGGTCGCTCGAGCTGGTCGTAGGTGCACGACTCCGGCGTACGGTCCGGGCGCCATCGCTTGAACGCCGTGGTATGCCGGAACCGGTGGCCCTCCATGGCGTCGTACCCCACCTCGACGACGAGGTCGGGACGCAACGGGTGCCAGGACAGGTCCTTGCCGCCGGTCCAGCGCGACACCGCACCGGGCAGCCGGCTCTTCTCGTGCGCGGCCGCGTCGCGCCAGGCTGCCCAGGGGTGCTCGTCACCGTCGGCGAGCGCGAGGGGTGCGAGCTGATCGACGAGCTCAGCGCGTCGCGCCATCGTGAAGGTCGCAGCGACTCCCACCGACTGCAGCACGCCGGATTCGTCGTGGAGGCCGAGCATGAGAGAGCCGAGGATCTCCTGGCCTCGCTCGCCGGGGTGCTTGTGCGCGCGCCAGCCGGCGACGACGCAGTCGGCTGTGCGGGCGTGCTTCACCTTGAGCATCACGCGCTTGTCCGGCTGGTACGGCGCCTCGAGCGGCTTGCACACGAGCCCGTCGAGCCCGGCACCCTCGAAGACCTCGAACCACCGACGTGCCTCGGCCTCGTCGCGGCTGATCCGGGTCAGGTGCACCGGCGCCGTCGCATCGGAGAGCGCGGCCTCGAGCCGTGACCGGCGTACGCCGAAGGGCTCACCCGTCAGGTCCACGTCGTCGATCGCCAGCAGGTCGAACGCGACGAAGGAGGCCGGGGTCTGCTCGGCGAGAAGCCGGACGCGGCTCTCGGCCGGGTGGATCCGCTGCTGAAGCGCGCCGAAGTCGAGCCGTTCACCCGTGCGGATGACGATCTCGCCGTCGACCACGCATCGAGCGGGGAGGTTGGCGCGCAGCGACTCGACGAGCTCGGGGAAGTAGCGGGTGAGCGGCTTCTCGTTGCGACTGCCCAGCTCGATCTCGTCACCGTCGCGGAACACGATGGCGCGGAAGCCGTCCCACTTGGGTTCGTAGACGAGCCCACCCGCGATCGAGTCGGGCGCGGGGACGTCACTGATGGGCTTGGCGAGCATGGGCTTGACCGGGGGCATCACGGGCAGGTGCATGGCGACCATCCTGGACCCTCGACCGGGGCCGCGGGCGTCACCAGTGAGCGGGACGTCGCAGGTTGTCCGGGATCAGGGTCATGGTCGAGCCGAGCGCGGCGTCAAGCTGCTGCTGCACGAGGAAGAGGCACCCGCGCAGATCGGCTGCCGTGAGGTCCGCCC
The DNA here is from genome assembly GCA_031373405.1 of Actinomycetes bacterium. Taxonomy (GTDB): domain Bacteria; phylum Actinomycetota; class Actinomycetes; order S36-B12; family CAIYMF01; genus Longivirga. Next base: position 7,835 of record JANMMN010000197.1, on the reverse strand, counting down.
CGCGCAGGTCTGCCCCGAGCACATCGGCGCGTCGCAGGTCTGCGCCCTGGAGCAGCGCCCCGACAAGCACCGCTCCGCGCAGGCTCGCACCGCGCAGGTCGCGCCCTTCCCAGGCGACACCCACCAGGTCGGCGCCGCGATGGTCGGCCCGTTGGTACGTGGCGACCTCGCGGGCGAGCTCGCTGGCCCGGAGCAGCAGGGGTGCCATCGCTGCCCGGTGCGACTCGGCATCGAGGTGCACCAGCTCGGCGTAGGGCGCGGTCGCGAGCGTGTCGGTCTCCTCGATGGCAGCGTCGATCGTCGTTCGCAGCGACTCGGTGCGTGGCAGGTCACGTGCCTCTACGAGGTAGCGCAGCACCTCGTGGAGCAGCCGCACCTGGGGGAACACCTCGGCCATCGGTCCGAGCAGGTCGGGGTCGTCGCGCCAGGAGGCGCCGCCGAACGTCTCCTGCGTCACGCGCTGACCAGCGCCGAAGCAGTCGTAGACCGTGCAGCCCGCGAAGCCCGACGTACGCAACCGGTCGTGGATGCCGCACCGGTGGTCGGCCAGCAGGTTCGGGCACGGCGTGACCGGTGGCTTGTCTATCGCGAAGTCGGAGGAGCGCGCGAACCCGGGCACGACGCAGCACAACGCCGCGCACCTCGAGCAGTCTGCGCTCAGCATCGGAAGCTCGCGGAGGGGACGGTCCATGGTGCCGCCAGCGTCTCAGCGTCGCCGATAGCTGAGGAAGAGCGAGCCGTCGTCCTCGAGGAGCTGGTGCAGAGCCATCGCGCGGGGAGCTGCGAGAAGAGGAGCGTGCGCAGTGATGCGGGGGATGGCGTCGCCGTCGGGCGTCGCTCCGCCGGCGAGGAGCGGCGAGATCGTGAGGAGCAGCTCGTCGAGCAAGTCGAGCGCGAGCAGGTCCGCGAGCAGGGACGGGCCACCCTCGGCGTGGATGCGGTCGAGCCCGCGCGCCCGCAGCGCGCGCACCGCCCCTGCAAGATCGACGTCCCCCTCTCCCACGGCGATCACGTCGGCAGCGGCACGGACCCGACGCAAGGCCTCGGGGTCAGCGTCGACCGCGGTGATCACGATCGTCGGCACGGTGGCGGCGGTGAACAGCGGAGCGGCGAGGTCGAGGTCGAGCGAGCGGCTCACCACCGCAACCGACGGGACCGGCGCCTGGCCCGCAGCGGCCCGACGCTCCGCGAAGTCCGGCTTCATCGCCGCGGGGCGGTAGCCCTCGGCGCGCACGGTGCCCGCGCCGACGAGCACGACGTCGGCGAGCCCCCGCAACCGGCCGAACACCCGGCGGTCGGCAGCGCTGGAGATGCCCGCGGACAGCCCGTCGGGCGAGCGACCCGCCCCGTCGACGGTGCTGACCATGTTGGCGCGCAGCCAGGGGGTCGTCAGCGGCCACCCCGGCCACGCGTACGCCGTATCGAGGTCGACGTCGCTCAGCTCGGCGCGGATGTCGGGCAGCAGCATGCGCACGCGGCGATCCTCCCAGGAGTCAGCGCCGGGGTCGCGCCGCTGCGGAGAAGATCGCCACGATGATCGCCGCGACGACCACCTGGAGAGCGAGCACGACCCAGAAGCTCCAGCCCTGGGCGTAGCCGATCGCCGCACCGATCGCGGCCGCGACGATGCCGATGAGCATCGTGAGGAAGCAGCCGACGGGTTGACTGTTCGGCACCACGATGCGCGCGGCAGCGCCGATGATGAGACCGACGAAGATGGCTGAGAAGAAGCCGCTGAACTCCATGGCGGCAATCCTGGTGCATAGGAGGAGTGCTGTGGGTCAGCAGTCGCAGATCGACGCCCGTGCGGTGGCCGATCGGGTGCAGTTCCGTCCCGGAGACCTGCTCACCGCGGTCGACCCGTCCGACGACTCGACCGCGCCGGGGTCGCGCGAGGAGACCGAGGCGGCCGCTGGCGCGCTGCTCGAGGAGCTGGCCGGGTTCCAGGAGCGGCTCTATGCGGAAGGGGTCGGGGGAGGGCGCCGGTCGATCCTGCTGCTGCTCCAGGGCATGGACACCTCCGGCAAGGACGGCACGGTGCGCAAGGTCGTGGGGGGTATCAACCCCGCGGGCGTGCGGATCACGTCGTTCAAGAAGCCGACAGCGGAGGAGCTCCGGCACGACTTCCTGTGGCGGATCGACAAGGCGATGCCGGCTCCCGGGGAAGTGGTGGTGTTCAACCGGTCGCAGTACGAGGACGTGCTCGTCGTCCGGGTGCACGAACTCGTACCCGAGTCCGAGTGGTCGACGCGTTACGACCGGATCAACGAGTTCGAGCGCAGAGCCGTCGATGCCGGCTGCCACATCGTCAAGGTGATGCTGCACATCTCCAAGGCCGAGCAAAAGCGACGGCTGACCGAACGGCTCGAGGATCCGACCAAGCACTGGAAGTACAACGCGGGTGACCTCAGGGAGCGCGCCTTCTGGGACGACTACCAGGCGGCCTACCAGGATGCCCTCGCCCGCTGTTCCACCGACGCCGCGCCTTGGTACGTCGTCCCAGCCGATCGCAAGTGGTATCGCAACTGGGTCGTGGCCAACCTGCTCGTGGCGGCCATGCGTGACCTCGCGCCCCAGTATCCGCCGGCCGCCTTCGACCTCGCCGAGCAGCGGAGACTGGTCGCCGCCCTCGACTGATCTCAGTCGGGCAGACCCGGGCGCACGACTCGCACGACGTCGCCGACGGTGATCTCGCCATCGCGAACGACGCGGGTGTTGATGCCGCGGAGCCGCAGCTCTCGGCCTTCCGGCGTCGCGGTGGCCCTGAGTGCGTCCACGCCGAACCGCTCGGAGAACTTCGCGCACCCGGTGTGCGGAGCGTCGGTGACCTCGAGCTCCGCCTCTCCGATCAGGAGTCTGGTGCCGGTGGGCAGGTTGGTGACGCTGACGTCGAGGTCCACGTAGAGCTGGTCGCCGGCCAGCTCCCATCGGTCCCGGGAGCCCGCGACGAGCTGCGCCGCGCGCGCGTTCATGACCGTGACTTGGGCCTCGGGGTTGGGACCGCCGTCCGAGGTGCGCTTGCTCCCGCGCTCGCTCCAGGTGTCGCCCACGACGCCGATCCGTCGGTCGACCGTCGCGGCGTCCCAGGTCTCGCGGAGGTCGATCTCCGGGCGCGTCACGATCAGGTCGAGGCGACCGTCGTCACGCGGCGCGTCGCGGACATGGTCGAGGTCGGCCGCCAGCGCCTCGGCGGAGCGGTGATCGGGAGTCATGACGTCAGCCTGTCATCCCGTGCCGGATCCGCGCGCCGAGGATTCAGATGCCCGCGGGAACGGTCGACCAGCCGCGCAGGACGAACGTGCCCCGGGAGGTCGGGGCAGCCGACGCGTGCAGCGTCGGGAACCGCTCGGCGAGCATGGGGAGCGACTGCTGCATCTCGAGCCGGGCGAGCGGTGCGCCGAGACAGAAGTGGATGCCGGCACCGAACGCGAGATGGGGGTTGGGATCGCGGCGCACGTCGAAGGAGTCGGCATCCGCGAACACCTCGGGGTCGCGGTTGGCCGAGCCGAGGAGCGCAGCGATCTTCTGTCCGGCGGCGATGGTCACGCCGCTGAGCTCCACGTCGCGGGTCGCGGTGCGCTCGAAGAGCTGAGCGGGGGTGTCGTACCGGAGCATCTCCTCGACCGCGGACGCCGTGACGTCCCACGGCTGCTCGACGACGATGTCCCACTGCTCCGGTCGGGCCATGAGCTCGACGATCCCGTTGCCGAAGCCGTTGACGGTCGCCTCGTGCCCCGCGTTGAGGAGCAGGACGCAGGTGGCGACCAGCTCGCGCTCGCTGAGCTTCTCGCCCGCCGCCTCGACCTCGGCCAGATGGGTGACGAGGTCGTCGGACGGAGTGCGGCGCCGCGTCCGGGCGAGCTCGGAGATGTACGCCGAGAACTCGTCGCACGAGCGTCGAGCCCGCGCCTCGTCCTCGGGCGTGCGGTCGTACTCGTACATCCGAACGATGTCCCGCGACCAGGGTCGCAGCGGCTCCACGTCGGACTCGGGAACGCCGAGCAGGTCGGCGATCACCAGCACCGGCAGCGGCTCGGCGTAGTCGGCGATCAGGTCGAACTCGCCGGTGTCGCGCAGCTTCTCCTCGCACATGTCGAGCAGGGTGTGACACAGCTCCTGGATGCGGCCTCGTCGGCTCTCGATGTTGCCGCGCGCGAACGCCTTGGCCACGAGCGACTTGAGCCGGGTGTGCTTCGGCGGCTCGTTCTCCAGCAGCGCGTCCTCGTGCAGCCAGTTGAAGGTGTCCCAGACGTCGAGCGGCTCGCGTGGCGAGTAGATCCGGCCGAGCTGCCGGTCGCGGAGCACAGCATTGGCGTCTGAATGCCGCAAGGCCAACCACATGCCCAGCCCGTCGTCCCACACGGGTCGGCCGAGTGCCCGCATCCGGGCGAATGCCGGGTACGGGTCGGCGACGGTCGCGGGGTCGGTCAGGTCGAACGCGCTGGTGGACATGCCGGGAGCCTAGAGGCGCGAGCGCCAGGCGGTGCCGACGGCGAGGCTTCGAACCGGCGGAGGCTCAGGCGCCCACGGCCTCGCCGCGCAGCCAGGCGATGGCGTCGACAGCTGAGTAGCCGAGCGGGTGCGCGGCGAGCAGTACGCGAGGGCCCTCGAGGTCGTCGCCAAGGGTCACGAGCGGGAGGTCGACCGAGCCGTCCTTGCGAGTCTGTGCGAGTCCGACGCTGGCCGTGAGCGCATTGCAGAGGCAGACCCGACCGGGGATGTCTGCGACGTCGCCACCCTTGCGCTCGTACATCGTCACGGGCTCGGCGGGACAGCGGTAGTCGAGGCGGCCGTCCTCGCGACGGAACGCCGTGCGCAGGTGCCCGAGGTCGCACAACGGCTCGCGGTGGTCCCGCAGCGACGTGTCCGACAAGGTGCCGTCGACGAGCGCGACCTTGAACGGGAAGCCAGTGGGGGAGGCCAGGGCGTCCGTGCGCGTGAGCAGAGCGTCCTTGCCGAGGGCGTTGCGCAGCGTGTCCTGCAGGTCGGGTGCGAAGCCGGACTCGCGGCTCATCGCGAACAGCGTGCCGACCTGGATGCCGCGGGCACCGAGAGCCTCGGCCTCGAGCAGCTTGTCGGGGGAGCCGAAGGAGCCGGCGAGCCAGAAGGGGAGGTCCAGCGTGACGAACTTCGCCGGCTCTGCCACGTCGCGCGGGCCGTAGATCGGCTGTCCGGTCTCGTCGAGGACCACCTTGCCGCGCGGGGGCGCGTTGTGTCCGCCGGCGCTCGGCGCCTCGATCACGAAGCCGTCAGGGCGCGTGGTCTCGTCACGAGCGAGGTACTGGCCGAGCACGTGGTTGGCGACGATGGCCAGGAACACCGGGCGCTTGAGCGGTGGCAGCTCGGCGCCCAGCAGCTCGACCGGGTCGATGGAGGCCGACCAGGTCTCCTCGGGCAGCGCGTTGGCGACGTCGACCGGGATCGAGCTGACGCGGTGCTCGGCGAGGGAGTTGAGCAGCGCAGGGATGTGCGCGGGGATGCCGGCGCCCATGAGCACCACGTCGACCCCGGCGAGCATCGCGCCGTACGCGCAGAACGGTGTCGTCATCTGGATCTTCTCGAGGTAGTTCACGCCGATGACGCCGTCGTGACCCTCCTTGGCCAGGAAGACCTCGGCGAAGTTGGCGACGACGGTGAGCCGCTGCGCACGCGGGGTCGGGGTGAGCGAGGGGCGCGGAGTGGCGAGGTAGGGCTGGCCCTCGCTGCGGCCACCCTCGATGAAGTAGTGCTCGAGCACCTCGTCAGCGGCAGCGGGGACGGGGAACGCCGCCAGTGCGCGACGTAGGTCCCCTGTGGGGTCTCCGTCCTGCAGCCGACGGGAGAGCACGATGTCGAGCCCGGTGCCCGACACGACGCCCAGCTCCCCGGTGCGGCTCACCGTCCTGGCCAGCTGCCAGCACGACACGGAGACGCCCATGCCCCCCTGGATGATGCGGGGGAGAGTCGTGGTCACGTGGGTGCTCCTCGGTCCTGGACAGCGCCTTCGGTTACGTTACCGTAGGTCATCTCTGCGATCGAGGACCAGCGGGAGCCGCAGAGCAGATCGCCCGCCCACGACGTCCGTCCGCGAGACGCGACAGCCCCCGCGGGCGACCGGTCCGGGACCGGTCGGCGGGGGCTGGCTCGTGATCGCGAGAGGATTTGAACCTCCGACCCCCTCCGTGTCAGGGAGGTGCGCTAACCAGGCTGCGCTACGCGATCGAATCGGACAGGCCATCTGAACGAGTGACCTGGACGAGGTGCTTGTTCAGTTGTCCGGCCCGGGGGCGAAGCCGACCGCTGCGCATCCGGGTGAGGGAAGCGCACTGGCCCCTGTGCATCGCCCGTCGGGGTCGTACCCCTCAGGGAGTTCCCGAGGTGGAGACGGGATTTGAACCCGTGTACACGGCTTTGCAGGCCGTTGCCTCGCCTCTCGGCCACTCCACCGAGCAGACCTCATCGAGGTCTTCCGAGCGGACGACGGGATTCGAACCCGCGACCCTCACCTTGGCAAGGTGATGCTCTACCAACTGAGCCACGTCCGCGATGCAGCCGAGAACTGACGTTCCTGGCTGCGGTTCGAAACCATAACCCATCTCCGACGCACACTCCAAAGCGGGTCGACGCCCTCGACGACGCGCGAGGATGTGCTCGTGAGCCCCTCCGGCGCCGCTGTGGCGCACGATCCGCACGCCCCCGGACTGCCGTATGACCCGCGGTGGCCGCGAGCGGGTTCGTGGCTGCGTCGCGAGACTGCCGACCACGGTGGCGAGGGTCCGCTCGACCTCGCCCTGATCGGCGTCCCGGCCTGGCGTACGTCGCTGTCCGACACCGGTGCAGACACGACACCGGATGCCGTGCGGGTCGCCCTGCTGCGCTACTCCACGCACGGGCACCAGCTCGATCTCGACGGCCTCGTGGTCGCGGATCTCGGCGACGTGACGGACCCGGACGGCGAGGAGGGTGAGTCACGAGTCCGTGCCGCGGTGGCCGTTGCCGCGGACCGCGCACGGCTCGTCGTCGCCCTCGGCGGCGACAACTCGATCACGTATCCGGTCGGGCTCGGCGTGTACGGCGGTTCCCTGGCCACCGCGGGACTGATCACGCTGGACGCGCACCACGATCTCCGCGACGGCGTGAGCAACGGTTCCCCGGTACGCCGGCTCCTCGAGGCCGGGCTGGACGGGCGTCGGATCGTCCAGATCGGCATCTCCGACTTCGCCAACTCGCGCTTCTACGTCGAGCGCGCCGCCGCAGCCGGTATCACCGTGATCTCTCGCGACGAGCTGGCCCGTCGCACCGTCGAGGTCGTCGTCGCGGCAGCCCTCGACGTCGCCGGTGCCGCGGGTGGCCCGGTGCACGTCGACCTCGACCTCGACGTCTGTGACCGATCCGTCGTCCCGGCCTGCCCGGCTGCGCTGCCGGGCGGCATCTCCGCCTACGAGCTGCGCCGCGCCACCTACCTGCTGACCGCCGACCATCGCGTGGCATCCGTCGATGTCGCCGAGGTCGACGCGCGGGCCGACTCGGCCGACGGGCGGACCGTCCGGCTGGCAGCCCTCTGCGTCCTCGAGGCCGCGGCCGGTCTCGCAAGCAGGGCCTGACCGGACCGATGTCCTCCGCGCGCGCCTACTTCGCCGGTCGCCTCGCGACCCGGTTGGTCGACGTCACATCGGATCCTGCCGCGCTCGACGGTGCCGGCTGGTGGGCGGTGGTCGCGGCCTACGACGCGCCACCAGTCTTCGCGCGGTTCGACGACGTGCGCGAAGCGGACCTGCCGCGCGGATCCTGGCGCGGACCATCGCGATGGTCGAGCTCGATGTCGCGTGCGGCCTACATCACCGCTGTCGAGCGGG
>JANMMN010000168.1:0-2388 GCA_031373405.1 Actinomycetes bacterium | reverse complement strand
GGAGCTCTCGCGCCAGCCGAGGCGTCGGCTGATCGCAGCCGCTGCCTCCATCGAGTGACGGGTGAAGCGGCGCAGGTTGGCGCCGTCGAGCCGCTGCACGGGACCGGCGACCGACAGCGCGGCGATCACGACGCCGCGGTGGTCGAGGATGGGTGCGGCGATCGAGGCGACGCCGACCTCGGACTCGTTGACGTTCTCGGCCCAGCCCTGTGCGCGTACCTGGCGGAGCTGCGCGCGCAGGGTCGCGTGGTCGGAGATCGTGTACGGCGTCTTCTTCGCCAGTCGCCAGCCCGAGAGGGTCGCGTCGAGCACGTCGGGCGGAAGGTGGGCGAGGAGCACCTTGCCGGTCGAGGTGCTGTGCGCGTCGTTGCGGTGACCGACCCGTCCGAAGAGCCGGATGGTCTGCGGGCTCTCGCGGCGCTCGACGTAGACGACGTGGCGGCCGTCGAGCACCGCGATCTGGATCGTCTCCTTGGTCATGTTGCGCAGCTGCTCCATCACGGGGCTCGCCGCCGAGTGGATGTCCAGCGAGGCCTGCACGCTGGCGCCGAGCTCGTGCATCGTGAGCGCGAGCCGGTAGAGCCCTGTGTCGGCGTCCTGCTCGAGCAGTCGCTCCTCGGCGAGGGTGTTGAGCAGCCGGTGGGTGGTGCTCTTGCCGATACCGAGCCGGCGCGAGAGGTCGGTGACACCCATCTCGCGATCGCCCTTGCCGAACTCCTTGAGCAGCCGGGCTGCGTTGCGCACGCTCGAGAGCGTCGAGTGCGCCCGCTTGGGGGAGTCGTCGGGGTCGGCACCGCTCGTCGGCGGGTTCTGGTCCTCCGCGTCGGTCACGAGCCCACCACCCCGTTCGAGGTGGGCGAGACGCGTGCCGGACGCACGGCGTCGAGGACCGCGCGGCGCAGTGCCTCGGGCGCGGGCTCGGCAGCTGCTGCAAGCTCGGCCACGGCGGCGTCCGTGGGAGCGATGCGCACGGCGAGCGCCGCCTGGGCGAAGGGCAGACCCGCCACGGCCGCGCCGGCCATGTCGTCGACGAGCCGCTCGCGGCCCCGCGCATGGGCCCGGATGTTCTCGAAGTCGCGGGACTCAGCCGCGTGCGCGTGCGCGAGCCCGGTGCCGGCGTGCTGGGCGTGGTGGGCCGTGAGTCCGCTGCCGGGGGCAACGGCGAGGTGGTAGGTGTGCGTGCGGACCCCCAGGAGTCGGCGTACGTCGTCCTGCCGGGGACCGGCGGTCTCGTCGAGCAGGCCGAGCGCGGGCAACACGACCGGGTCGACGAAGCGCAGCACCCAGCGGAGCCCACCGAGGACCCCGTCGAGCTCGACCTCGGGCCCCTCGGGCGCGGGCAGCGCCTCGCGGGTGCCCACCACGTGGAGGTAGGACGTTCCGACCGCCACCACGGTGAGCGGAGCGCCGTCGAGCAGGGGGAGCCGAGCGCGCTCGGCAGGGGGTAGCAGCGCGGCGGCGTCGAGGTAGGCGCCGTGCACGGCCGAGACGTAGCCGGCCAGCGCGGCGCGCATCGCCTCGGGCCCGGGTCGCGTGCTCGGCTCGCTCATGATGCGGCGGAACGTAACACTGCCGTCCCGCGGAAGGGAACATCGGTCTTGTATGCGGGACAAGTCGGATCTACGTTGCGTGCCAGACACCGGACCGAGTTGCGTACGTCACACGCAGGCCGGCCGGTGCGGACCCGGAGGCTTACGCATGGGGATCCTGCGCCTGGCGCACGTCGACGTGACCGTCGTCGACCTCGATCTCGCCACTGCCTACTACACCGAGGTCATCGGCATGCTCGTCGTCGCCCGCGACGACACCTCGGTCTACCTCAAGTGCTGGGACGAGCCCGACCACCACTCCCTCCGACTGGTCTACGCACCACGGACCGGCATCGAGCAGATGGCGTTCAAGGTGGAGCGCGAGGACGACCTGTCCGACCTCGAGAACGCGGTGTCCCGGTACGGCTTCCCGGTGTCCCGGGTGTCGAAGGGCGAGTCGGTCGGCCAGGGCGAGTCGATCCGCTTCGAGACGCCGTCGGGCCACGTCATGGAGCTCGTCCACGACGTCGAGCGGGTCGGTCGGCTCAATGGGCGCCTCAACCCGCGACCGTTCGTCGACGGGGTTCCCGGCATCGCGCCGCCCCGGATGGACCACCTGCTCATCACCGCCGAGGAGGTCGGCGAGGCGACGTCGTTCTACACCGACGTCCTGGGCTTCCGGGTGACCGAGCAGCTCCTCGACGGCGACGGCCACCAGGTCGCCACCTGGATGGAGCGGTCGCACTCGCCGCACGACCTCGCGGTCGTGTCCGGCCAGAACGGCGGTCTGCACCACTTCGCCTACTGGCTCGACGACTGGGACCACGTACGCCGGTCGGCCGACATCCTCGCCTACAAC
>JANMMN010000102.1:0-17083 GCA_031373405.1 Actinomycetes bacterium | reverse complement strand
CACCGCCGCCACCGCAGCGCCGAGGGGGACGTGTCCCCGATCGCAGTCGGTCCGTTCCGCAGGGAGCGATGCGTGAACCACGTCGTCCAGCCCGCGTAACGACCGCTCGAGAGCCTCTGCCAGTGCATCGTCGCGTTCCGTCGTCGGGGTGGCGCCGGGAACCTCGCCGCCGGGCTCGGCGATCGAGTGCGCCGCCCAGAACCCGTCAAGTCGTCCGGATAGCTCGAGGTTACGCAGCATCTGGCTCTGCCATCCATGCCTGGGCGAGAACCCGGCGTCGATCAGGGCCTGACCCTGACGGGCCTTCCGGTGCAGGCGAGCTCTGCTCACGAGCGGAAGGTGTCCGGCGCGGAGCCGACTCGGCATGAGGACAGTCTCGTGGACGTCGCGAGCGAGCCTCACTCCGTGTGCCCCGGCTCCGATCCACGCTGCGGCGTGGCCACGGACGATGACCTTCGACGCGAAGGGTACGTCGAAGAAGTTCATCGATCCGTGCTCGATCTCGTCGGCCAGCAGCTCCCCGGGGACGTCGACGAACACGTTCGGGACAGCCCGCTGACGTATCTCCCGGTGGGCCCGGAACTGGGACTCATCGAACGACGTCGGAGCGACCCAGTTGTGGACCTCGTAGCGGACGACGTCCACATCGACCGCCACGTCGGCAAGGACGGCCGGCAGGTCCAAGCCGGCGGGTGTCAGGACGAACTCGTCCGCGTCGAACACGTAGACCCAGTCGTACTCCCAGGCACGACCGAGTCGCACGGCGAGGTTCGTGGCGGCTTCCTGCAAGAATCCGGGATCGTCCAGCCAGAACACGGTGATCCGACCTGGCCACTCCTGCTGCAGGCGTTCCAGCCCGGTCCTCGACGCGTCGGTGCTGGCGTGATCCAGCACCGCGACATGCTCGACATGGCCGGACAGCGCATGAGTGATGGCCAGGGCCACCATCGGCCACTCGTCGCGCGCCATGACGACACCGAGAATCCGTGGCGGCGTCATACCCGGCCCGATGGTTCGATGAAGCCGTGCGCCGCGAACCAGTCCCGGTCGCGCTCCTGCACCTGACTTCCGTACTGGTCGCGGAACGTGAAGCCGAGGTGCGTCGAGAGCTTTCGACCGTAGGTCTCGAGGAAGCGAACTCGTTTGCCGAGCATGATGGCTCCCACGGCCACGTGCAGCCGGTCGGTGACCACGCCGTCTGCGGCTCGGATCGATGCCAGGAAGTCGTCCAGGTGCAGGGACGTCACGCTGATGTCAACGTTTCTGCCATCCACCGGACGCCACCCGTCGGGCGGCAGGAGGCTGCCGGCGTCGGTGCGCATTGCCACGAGCACCCTGTCTCCCCGCCAGTCGAGCCCGTCGTCAACGTCGGCCGACGCGAGGTCGAAGGCGTACAGCGCCGGATCCAGTGCCAGGGCGGCCCGGCCCAGATGCTTGATGTGGGCGTAGGAGTCGGCCTCACGCGCGAACGCGAAGACGTTCGGTCGGGACAGGGCCTCCACGACTCCGGGCGCGCCGCGGTCATAGCCCGACGGAAGAACGACCACGCGATCGAACCTGCCTGACGCGGTCAGGACAAGCTGCGGCAACCACTCGTGCCACAGGGCAGACCACGCTCCGCTCCCGGGCACCACCAGTGTCCTGCCGAGCGCGGATCCCACGCCCTGCCCGAGCTCGTGCACGGACACGCGGTCGAACGAGACTCCCCGGGAAGCGAGCAGCCGCTCCGCGCCACGGGCGATCAGCTGATCACCCACGTTGCCAGGCGTGCTGGTGAGCAGGTCAACCGGGCCGGACTGCGCCACGAAGGCGCAGACAACATCCCCGTACGTCGTCAGCCGGGCGGACAACGACGATGGCTCCCGGCCCGTCACCTGGCCACGCCCTCCTTGATCTCCGCACGTCCTGGCTCGAGAACCGGTGCTGTCCGGCATCGCCTCGACCGCGAGGAGATGGGCGACCCAGCCTCATGTCGCGTTGAAGTACTTGGCCTCGGGGTGGTGCACGATCAGCGCCGACGTCGACTGCTCGGGATGCAGCTGGAACTCCTCGGAGAGCACGACACCGATGGTCTCCGGCTTCAACAGCTCGACCAGCGCTGCCTGCTGCTCGACGTCCGGACACGCGGGGTAGCCGAAGGAGTAGCGCGATCCGCGATAGCCCTGCTTGCCGATCAGGGTGTCCATGTCGGCGTCGTCGTCACCGGCGAAGCCGAGCTCGGTGCGAATCCGCGCGTGCCACATCTCGGCCAGAGCCTCGGTGAGCTGCACCGAGAGCCCGTGCAGCTCGAGGTAGTCGCGATAGGCGTTCTCCGCGAAGAGCTTCCCGGTCGCCTCGGCGACGCGGTTGCCCATGGTGACGATGTGGAACGCGATGACGTCGGTGACGCCGGACTCCTTCGAACGGAAGAAGTCGGCCAGGCAGAGGTGTCGGTCGCGTCGCTGGCGCGGGAAGGTCAGTCGCAGCCGCTCCTGCCCCTCGAGCTCTCCCTCGTGGTGCAGGATCACCAGGTCGTCACCCTCGGCGTAGCACGGGAAGTACCCATAGACCACGGCTGCCTCGAGGAGTCCGTCGGTGTGCACACGATCGAGCCACATCCGTAGGCGCGGACGCCCCTCGGTCTCGACCAGGTCGTCATAGGAGACGCCGCCGGCGCCACGGCCGGGCTTGAGGCCCCACTGCCCGAGGAAGGTCGCGCGTTCGTCGAGGTAGCTGACGTAGTCGGCGAGGGCGACCCCCCTGACGACGCGCGGACCCCAGAACGGCGGAGTCGGCACGGAGTTGTCGGCAGCGACGTCCGAGCGCGCGGGGAGGTCGGCGAGCGGCGTCTCCTCCGGTCGAACGGTCGCTGTGGTGACCCGTCGTCCGCGCAACGGCGGCAGCTCGATGCCGGGCACCCCGCGCTTCACGCCCATGACGGCGTCCATGAGGCGAAGCCCCTCGAACGCATCGCGGGCGTAGCGCACCGTGCCGGTGTAGACCTCCGCGAGGTCCTGCTCGACGAAGGCGCGCGTCAACGCAGCACCGCCGAGGAACACGGGGTACTTGGTCGCGACACCGCGCAGGTTGAGCTCTTCGAGGTTCTCGCGCATCACCAGCGTGCTCTTCACCAGGAGCCCGCTCATCCCGATCGCATCGGCGTCGGCCTTCTCGGCCTGCTCGATGATCTCGGTCACCGGCACCTTGATGCCGATGTTGACGACGGTGTAGCCGTTGTTGCTCAGGATGATGTCGACGAGGTTCTTGCCGATGTCGTGGACGTCGCCCTTCACGGTGGCCAGCACGATGGTGCCCTTCCCCTCGTCGCCGCTGCGCTCCATGTGCGGCTCGAGGTAGGCGACCGCGGTCTTCATGACCTCGGCGCTCTGCAGCACGAACGGCAGCTGCATCTCGCCGCGGCCGAACAGCTCGCCGACGGTCTTCATCCCCTCGAGCAGCGTGTCGTTGACGATCTCGAGGGCGGGACGGGTCAGCAGCGCCTCGGCCAGGTCGTCCTCGAGTCCCTTGCGCTCACCATCGACGATGCGTCGCTGGAGCCGCTCGGACAGCGGCAGGGTCAGCAGCTCGTCGGCGCGCGCCTTAGCGAGGTCCGCGGCGTCGACCCCTTCGAACAGCTCGAGGAACCGGGTCAACGGGTCGTGCACGAGGTCGCCCTCGGCGTCGTAGCGCCGTCGGTCGTAGACCATGTCGAGCGCGGCCTCACGCTGCTCGTCGGGGATCCGCGCCATCGGCACGATCTTCGACGCGTGCACGATCGCCGAGTCGAGACCGGCCTGCACGCACTCGTGCAGGAAGACCGAGTTGAGCACCACCCGCGACGCCGGGTTGAGGCCGAAGGACACGTTGGAGACCCCGAGCGTGGTCTGCACGTCCGGGTGGATGCGCTTGAGCTCACGGATCGCCGCGATCGTCTCGATGGCGTCGCGTCGCGTCTCCTCCTGACCGGTGGCGATCGGGAAGGTGAGCGTGTCGACGAGGATGTCCTCGACGCGCATCCCCCACTTGCCAACGAGGTCGTTGACCAGCCGGTCGGCGACCCGCACCTTCCACTCCGCTGTGCGCGCCTGGCCCTGCTCGTCGATGGTGAGCGCCACGACAGCTGCCCCGTGCTCCATCACGATCGGCATCATCTGCTCGATCCGTGATCCTGGGCCGTCGCCGTCCTCGTAGTTGACCGAGTTGACGACCGCACGGCCACCGATCATCTCGAGCGCGGCCTCGACGACCGGCGGCTCGGTGGAGTCGATGACCAGCGGGATGGTCGAGGCAGTGGCGAAACGCCCGACGATCTCGCGCACGTCCGCCACCCCGTCACGGCCGACGTAGTCGACGCAGACGTCGAGCAGGTGCGCGCCGTCCTTGATCTGGTCCTTGGCGATCCGAACACAGTCGTCCCACCGCTGCTCCAGCATCGCGTCACGGAAAGCCTTGGAGCCGTTGGCGTTGGTGCGCTCGCCGATCGAGAGGTACGCCGTGTCCTGACGAAACGGCACGTGCTGGTACATGCTCGAGGCCCCGGGGTCGCGGCGCGGACGACGCGGTGCGATCTCGCGGCCGCCGACCCGCTCGACGACGAGGCGGAGGTGCTCGGGCGTGGTGCCGCAGCAGCCGCCCACGAGACCCAGGCCGTACTCGCGCGTGAAGGTGTCGTGAGCGTCGGCGAGCTCCTTCGGGGAGAGCGGGTAGTAGGCGCCCGCGCCGCGCAGCACCGGCAACCCGGCATTCGGCATGCACGAGAGGCCGATCTGCGCGTGCCGCGAGAGGTGGCGAAGGTGCTCGCTCATCTCGGCCGGACCGGTCGCGCAGTTGAGCCCGATCATGTCGATGCCCAGCGGCTCCAACGCTGTCAGCGCCGCACCGATCTCCGATCCGACGAGCATCGTGCCGGTGGTCTCGACGGTGACCTGGACGATGACCGGCAGGTCGATCCCGGCAGTGGCGATCGCCCGTTTGGCACCGACCACCGCCGACTTCGCCTGGAGCAGGTCCTGAGCCGTCTCGATCAGGATCGCGTCGGCGCCCCCGGCGATCATGCCGCGGGCCTGGCGCTCGTAGGCGTCTCGGAGAGCGGCGTACGTCGCGTGGCCGAACGTCGGGAGCTTGGTGCCCGGACCCACCGAGCCCAGGACCCAGCGCGGGCGGTCCGGCGTCGACCAGGAGTCGGCCACCTCGCGCGCGATCCTGGCGCCCTTCTCCGCGAGCTCCTCGACCCGGTCGGAGATGTCGTACTCACCGAGGTTGGCCAGGTTCGCGCCGAACGTGTTGGTCTCGACCGCGTCGACCCCGACGGCGAAGTACGCGTCGTGCACCGACCGCACGACGTCGGGTCGGGTCGCGTTGAGGACCTCGTTGCAGCCCTCGTAACCCTCGAAGTCGTCGAGGGTGAGGTCGTGCGCCTGCAGCATCGTCCCCATCGCACCGTCGGCGACGACCACGCGCGTGGTCAGGGCATGGCGGAGGGCCGCGGCGCGGCTGGAGTCCGGGAGGGTTCCAGTCATGATGCGCTCAGCCTAACCGCGGACACGCGCAGGCGGTTCGGTGGCGCGGAGGGCACGCCCCCCGCCCCGGGCGTACGGTGGCCGCAAGCCCTGCTGCCGGGGGTCGCGCGAGCGGGTCGGACATCCGACCGGGGGTGAGACGGTGATCGAGTTCGAGGGTCTGCCCGAGAGCCTGCCCGACCTCGTCGATCCGGTGATGCTCTGCGCCTTCGAGGGCTGGAACGACGCCGGCGACGCGGCCAGCGGCGCCATCCTGCACCTGGAGGACGTGTGGGCGGCCACCCAGATCGCGGAGTTCGACCCGGAGGACTACTACGACTTCCAGGTCAACCGTCCGGAGATCGCGTTCGACGACGGCGTCCGGACGGTCACCTGGCCCACGACGCGCATCTCGATCGCCCGGATCCCGCTGGCCACCCGCGACGTCGTGCTCGTCCACGGGATCGAGCCGTCGATGCGGTGGCGCTCCTTCACCGCCGAGCTCCTCGGCGCCGCCCGCGAGCTCGGGGTCGAGATGATCGTGACGCTCGGGGCGTTGCTCGCCGACACGCCCCACACCCGTCCCGTACCGGTCAGCGGCACGTCGAGCGACTCCGACCTCGCGCTCAAGCTCGGCTATGAGCCGTCGAGCTACGAAGGTCCCACCGGCATCGTCGGGGTGGTGCAGGACGCCTGCGCCGCGGCCGGCATCCCGTCGGTCTCGCTGTGGGCCGCGGTCCCCCACTACGTCGCCGCTCCCCCGTGCCCCAAGGCGACCCTCGCCCTCCTGGCCCGGATCGAGGACCTCCTCGACGTCCCCGTACCCCTCGGCGACCTGCCGGAGGAGTCCCGTGCGTGGCAGATCGGTGTCGACGAGCTCGCCGGTGAGGACGACGAGATCCAGGCATACGTCCAGACCCTCGAGGAAGCCGTCGACACGGCCGAGCTCCCCGAGGCCAGCGGCGACGCGATCGCCCGCGAGTTCGAGCGTTACCTGCGTCGTCGTGCCTCCGAACCACCCAAGGGTCCGTAGCGACGAGGTCGGTTCCGGTTAGCGGCCGCGCAACGAGCGGTAGCGCAGGGCCAGCGTCGCGGTGCTCGCGTCGAACCGGGAGAGGTCGGGGACGTCGTCGACGGTCAGGGCAGGCAGGAGCTGTCCCGCCATCGACTTGCCGAGCTCGACACCCCACTGGTCGAAGGAGTCGACGCCCCACACCACGCCCTGGGTGAGCACGAGGTGCTCATAGAGAGCGATGAGCGTGCCGAGGGAGTACGGCGTGAGCCGGTCGAGCATCAGCGTGGTCGACGGGCGGTTGCCCGGCATCACCCTGTGCGCCACCAGGTCCTCGGGTACGCCGTCCGCGCGCACCTCGTCGGCCGTGCGGCCGAAGGCGAGCACGTGCGCTTGCGCGAGCACGTTCGCGATCAGCTTGTCGTGATGGTCGCCGACGTCGTTGACGGGTTGGGCGAAGAGCAGGAAGTCGGCCGTGACCAGCGACGTGCCCTGGTGGAGCAGCTGGTAGAACGAGTGCTGACCGTTGGTGCCGGGCTCGCCCCACCAGATCGCTCCCGTGTCCGTGCCCACGGGGTCGCCTTCCAGGGTCACCGACTTGCCGTTGCTCTCCATCGTGAGCTGCTGCAGGTAGGCCGGGAAGCGCTCGAGATACTGCTCGTAGGGCAGCACCACGTGGGTCTGCGCGCCGAAGAAGTCGCGGTACCAGACCCCCAGCAACCCCATGAGCACCGGCAGGTTGGCGTCGAGGTCGGTGTGGCGCAGGTGCTCGTCCATGGCGTGGAAACCGGCGAGGAGGTCGCGGAAGCCGTCCGGGCCGATCGCGAGCATGAGGGAGAGGCCGATGGCGGAGTCCATCGAGTAGCGACCGCCGACCCACTCCCAGAATCCGAACATCGCGGCGGTGTCGATGCCGAACTTCTCCACCTCGGCCGCGTTGGTCGACACCGCGACGAAGTGCTTGGCGACGTCGGCGTCCGGGCCGAGGCCGCTCACCAGCCACGAACGTGCGGTGTGCGCGTTCGTCATCGTCTCCTGGGTGGTGAAGGTCTTGCTCGACACCACGAAGAGCGTCTCGGCCGGGTCGAGGTCGCGGGTCGCCTCGACGATGTCGGTGCCGTCGACGTTGGAGACGAAGCGGACCTCGATGTCACGACGCGACTGGTGGCGCAGCGCACGGTAGGCCATGACGGGTCCGAGGTCTGAGCCGCCGATCCCGATGTTGACGACGGCGCGGATCGGCTTGCCCGTGCTGCCGAGCCACTCGTCCGAGCGCACCCGGTCGCAGAACTCCGCCATCCGGTCGAGCACCGCGTGGACCTCCGCGACCACGTCGACGCCCTCGACGACGAGGGACTCCCCACGTGGCGCACGCAGCGCGGTGTGCAGCACGGAGCGGTTCTCGGTCGTGTTGATCCGCGCACCGCCGAACATCGCGTCGATGCGCTCGGGCAGCCCGCGCTCCTCCGCGAGGCGCACCAGGAGCCGCAGGGTCTCGTCGGTGGCGCGGTGCTTCGAGAGGTCGGCGTGGACGCCGGCCACGTCGAGGGTCAGGCGCGAGGCGCGGCCGCGGTCCTCCGCGAACAGGTCGCGGATCGTCCGGCGACCGACGGTGCCGTGGTGCTCGGCGAGCGCCGTCCAGGCGGTCGCCCCGGTCACCGGGCCGCGTCCCCATCCCGTGCCGCTCACGTCGTCCTCCTCGTCGCAGGGAGGCGATGCGATCCGTCCCGCTAGCCTCGCCCTGAGACCCTAGCGAGGATCGCTACCCGGACACCGCACGGACGAGAGGCACTCGACGATGGCCACGGACACACCGCTCCAGCTCGGCATGGTGGGGCTCGGACGCATGGGCGGCAACCTCGTACGCCGTGCCATGCGTGACGGCCACACCTGCGTGGTCTACGACGTGAACCCCGACGCCATCGCCGCACTCGTCGCCGAGGGTGCGATCGGCGCCTCGTCGTACGCCGACCTCGCGGCCAGGCTCGACGCACCCCGCAACGTGTGGGTCATGGTGCCCGCGGGCGAGATCACCGAGGCCACCGTTGCTGGGGTGGCCGAGCACCTCGAGGTCGACGACACCGTCATCGACGGCGGCAACAGCTACTACCGCGACGACATCCGGCGCGCGAACGAGCTGCGCACCCGCGGGATCCACTACGTCGACTGCGGCACCTCCGGTGGTGTGTTCGGGCTCGAGCGCGGCTTCTGCCTCATGATCGGCGGAGCGGAGTCCGCAGTCAGCCGGCTCACCCCGATCTGGCGCACCCTCGCGCCCGGCGTCGGCACCGCCGAGCGCACACCCGGCCGCAGCGGTGACGCCGCCCCCGAGGAGGAGGGCTGGCTGCACTGCGGAGCACCGGGCGCCGGGCACTTCGTGAAGATGGTGCACAACGGCATCGAGTACGGACTGATGGCGGCGTACGCCGAGGGACTCAACATCCTGCAGAACGCGGATGAGGGCTCCCGCCCACGCGACCAGGATGCCGAGACCGCTCCGCTCGACCATCCGGAGTTCTACTCCTACGACATCGACGTGCCGGCCGTCACCGAGGTGTGGCGCCGCGGATCCGTGGTCGCGTCGTGGCTGCTCGACCTGACCGCGACGGCGTTGCAGGGCTCGCCCGACCTCGCTGAGTTCTCCGGCCGCGTCTCCGACTCGGGCGAAGGGCGCTGGACGGCGATCGCGGCCGTCGAGGAGGGAGTGCCGGCGCCGGTGCTCACCGCTGCGCTCTACCAACGGTTCTCCTCCCGCGGCAACGCGACGTACGGCGACAAGGTCCTCTCCGCGATGCGTCAGCAGTTCGGCGGGCACCACGAGAAGAAGTAGTCCGTGCACTGAGGCGGGCACGCACCGCGAGAGCCTGACAACACAGTTGTCACAGCGTCCCGTACCCCCGGCACCGCGAGAGCCTGACAACACAGTTGTCAGCGCTTGCACCCTCAGCACCGCGAAAGCCTGACAACCCAGTTGTCAGTGGCTACAGCACCCCCAGCACCGCGAGAGCCTGACAACTCCAGGTGCTGAGCGAGTCGCGCGTCCGGGCGGGGACTCGTGGGGGCTAGATCAGGACGCCGAGCAGCGCGTTCGCCACGTCGCGC
This sequence comes from Actinomycetes bacterium, assembly GCA_031373405.1. Taxonomy (GTDB): domain Bacteria; phylum Actinomycetota; class Actinomycetes; order S36-B12; family CAIYMF01; genus Longivirga. The sequence continues at coordinate 7,492 of JANMMN010000102.1, read as the reverse complement.
ACGAGCGCTCCCGCGTCCCGGTCCTCGGCACCGGCCGCACCCGAACGCAGCCGCGTCTGCTCGGCCCAGCGGTCGATGATCGCCAGCGCACCCGGGGCGTCGAGGTCGTCGGCCAGACGTGCGCGTACGTCAGCCAGCACCTGAAGCGCGGGAGCAGCCATCGGGGCGCCGACCGCGGCACGCCACGCGGCCAGCCGTTCCTGCGCCGCGGCGAACCCGTCCTCGGTCCAGTCCCAGTCCTGGCGATAGTGGTGGGCCAGGAGCGAGAGGCGGATCGCCGCCGGGTCGTGTCCGGCTGACCTCAGGCGCGAGACGAACACGAGGTTGCCGCGCGACTTGCTCATCTTCTCGCCGTCGAGACGCACCATGCCCGCGTGGGTGTAGTGCCGGGCGTAGGGCCACTCGCCCGTGGCCACCTGCGCCTCAGAGGCACCCATCTCGTGGTGGGGGAACGCAAGGTCGCTGCCGCCGCCCTGCACGTCGAGCGGGGAGGCGAGGTGCTCGAGCGCGATGGCCGTGCACTCGATGTGCCACCCGGGTCGCCCACGGCCGAAGGGGCTCTCCCAGGACGGCTCCCCCGGTCGCTCGAGCTGCCAGAGCAGGCAGTCGAGCGGGTGCTCCTTGCCGAGACGTTCGGGGTCGCCGCCGCGCTCGGCGAAGACCGTGAGCATGTCCTCGGCCGAGAGATTGGCGACCGAGCCGAACCGCTCGTCGGCGTGCACCCGGAAGTAGAGGTCGCCGTCGACCGGGTAGACCGCTCCCGCGGCCTGCAGCTTGGCGATGTAGTCGATGACCGACGGGATCGACTCGACCGCGCCGATGTAGTGCCGCGGAGGCAGCACGGAGAGTGCGGTCATGTCCTCGCGGAAGAGCTGGGTCTCACGATCGGCCAGAGACTCCCAGTCGTCACCGGTCTCCAGCGCGCGCGCGAGCAGCGGGTCGTCGACGTCGGTGATGTTCTGCACGTAGTGGACGCTGTGCCCGGCGTCGAGCCACACCCGCTGCACGAGGTCGAAGGCGACGTAGGTGGCCGCGTGGCCCATGTGTGTGGCGTCGTACGGGGTGATGCCGCAGACATAGATGCGAGCCTCGGGCCCGGGGGCGGTCGGGCGCACTTCGCCCGTCGCCGTGTCGTGCAGCCTCAACGGCAGACCCTCACCGGGAAGGGTGGGGACGTCGGGGGCTGGCCAGGCATGCATGCTGGGGATCCTATGCGGGCGTTGGTCAGAACGCGGGCCACGGCAACGACGGCCAGCCGTCGCCGGGCACGGGGTAGGCGGTCTCGCGCAACCGGCGCGACACCCGCTGCCTGGTGCGGGCGAGCTCCCGCCCGGTGAGCAGCAGCCGCAACGACTCCCCCAGGTCGGCACCGAGTGCGTCGGAGAGGCGCTCGAGGTCGGCGACGATCCCCTCGTCGAGCGCGTTGCCGGCCCAGCCCCAGAGCACCGTGCGCAGCTTCTCGTCCTCGCTGAAGGTGACCCCGTGGTCGACGCCGTACGTCGCGGGATCGGCGTCGGCCTGGACACGACCGCGGAGCACGTGCCCCCCCTTGCGATCGGCGTTGTTGACCAACGAGTCGAAGACGCACATCCGGCGCAGGTCGGGGTCATCAGCATGGACGAGGGTGACCGGGTGACCACCCGCGCCGTGCGCGTCGAGGACATCGAGCCAGCCAGCAGGAACGTGGCCGCGCTCGACGACGTCGACCAGCCCGCCACCGGGCTCCATCTCGCCGCCGTCCGTGGCGGTCACCCACGCCTGTGCCATCCCCTGACCAAAGGGTCCGTCCGTGCGCCACGCGGTCGGTGGCACGAGATCCCAGCCCAGTGCGGAAGACACCTCGAACGCCGCGACCTCGCGCAGGCCGAGGGTGCCGTCGGCGAAGTCCCACAGCGGACGCTCGCCGGCCGTCGGCTTGTAGACGCAGGTGACCTCGACCCCGTCGAGGGCGCACACCGCGAGCAGGGTCGCGTTGCTGGCGTCGACCAGGCGCCCCTCGACGGTCAGGGCGCCCCGGGCGAGCACCTCGAGGAGGTCGTCATTAGTGAGCATCGCGCTGATCCCGTACGCCGCAGTCAGCGGCGGTAGCCGTTGGCGCGCGGGCAGATGTGGCCCGACGGCTCGAGCGGCAGGTTGCAGAAAGGGCAGGGCGGGCGACCGGCGGACACGACCGACATGGCGCGCTTGGCGAAGGCCCGCGCCTGCGCTCCGGTCAGGCGCACGCGCAGGCACGGCGGGCCGTCCTCGGGATCCTCTTCGAGGTCGGGCACGTCGTCCTCGTCCTCGACCACCTCGTGCGCCTCGATGATGACCAGCTCGGACTCCCCGTTCCAGCCCAGCGCCATCGCGCCGACGCGGAACTCCTCGGCAACCGGTGCATCGAGAGGGTCGAGGTCGTCACTGCCCAAGGGAGCCGTCGCAGGCACGGGCGCCTCGCCGCCGGAGCGGCGCACCACCTCGTCGAGGAGGCCGTCGACGCGCTCGGCGAGGATCCGGACCTGCGACTTCTCCAGGGCGACCGAGACGACGCGCTGCCCGTCGCGGACCTGGAGGAAGAACTGACGCTCCCCCGGTTGCCCCACGGTGCCGGCGACGAATCGCTCGGGCTGGTCGAAGAGAAGGAGCTGGCGTGCCACGGAACGAGCCTATCCCGGCGTTCAGGCGCCTGCCCCTCCACCGACCACGGCGTCGGACGTACGAGGTCGTCGCCTGCCCTTCCGGGTGGGCGGTGGGGGGACGAGTCCGGCGACATCGCCGCCGGTGTCGTTGAGCCGCAGCACGAACGGGCGGGTGTCGGTGTAACGGATGACCGTCACGGAGCACGGGTCGATCGAGATCCGCTGAAACGCGTCGAGGTGCATGCCCAGCGCGTCAGCGGCGATCGCCTTGATGACGTCGCCGTGCGAGACCACGGCGTACGTCGCGTGCTCACCGTGCTCGGCGCCGAGCCGGGCGTTCCAGTCGCGGACCGCGGCGACGGCCCGGGCCGACATCTCGGCGAGCCCCTCGCCGCCCTCCCCCGGGAAGACAGCGGCACTGGGGTGCGCCTGCACGACCTTCCAGAGCGGGTCCTTGGCGAGGGTCTTCAGCGGCTGGTTGGTCCAGTCGCCGTACCGGCACTCGCCGACCCGGTCGTCGTCACTGATCGGCGGGCGCGGTTCCCTCCCGGCGAGGAGGTGCTCCGCAGTCTCGCGGGTGCGCTCGAGCGGGCTGGTCACGACGGCGTGCAGGGGTACGGGGAGCAGGCGCGCGCCGACGGCGACGGCCTGCTCGCGGCCCTTGTCGTCGAGGTGGACGCCCGGTGTCCAGCCCGCGAGGACCCCGGTCGCGTTGGCCGCGGTGCGCCCGTGCCGGACGAGGATGACGGTGACCACGTCGCGACCCTACGGCCGAAGCAGTCGTCGTGCTGTCACGATGGGGGTGTGATCCGAGGAGTAGGGCTCTACCGCGACGGCGAGACCCAGGCCGAGCCGGCGCACGGGGTGACCGCCGGCACGTCGTTCGACCGACGTGACGCCGACGCGCTGGCGCGCCTGTGGGAGACGGCGAAGGCCGGTGGCCTGGGTGACTTCGTCTGGCTCGGCCTGCGCGAGGTCGACCTCGCGGAGATGCAGCTCGCGGCAGACATCTTCGGCATCGACGAGCTCCAGGTCGAGGACGCCCTCTCGCCGGGGCAGCGGGCCAGGATCGAGACCGAGGGCGACCACGTGTTCGCCGTGTTCAAGGTGCTGGGGTACGTCGAGGAGACCTCCGACGTCGAGACCGGTCAGATCGCGGTGTTCGTCGGCCCGTCCTACGTCCTCTCGGTCCGTCAGGGCGATCCCGGTGACCTGACCCGGCTGCGCACCGAGCTCGAGGCCGACCGTGAGCAGCTGCGGCTGGGGCCGATGGCCGTGCTCCACGGGATCCTCGACGTCGTGGTCGATGGATATCAGTGTGTGGTGGACGAGCTGGCCCTCGACATCGAGCAGCTCGAGGAGAGGGTCTTCTCCCCTGAGCTCACCGACGACGCTGCCACCATCTACAAGCTCAAGCGCGAGAACCTTGAGGTGCGTCGCGCCGTCGATCCCCTGCGACCGGTGGCCGACCAGCTGATCGACCAGAAGCTCATCGCTGTGCCCGACGAGCTTCAGGCCCACTATCGCGACCTCGCCGACCACCTCATCCGCGTGGCCGAGCACTCGGCCCAGCACGACCTGCTGCTGGGCACCGCGCTCGAGGCCTCGCGGTCGCGCCAGGCGGTCCAGCAGAACTCCGACATGCGCAAGATCTCTGCCTGGGTGGCAATCGCGGCGGTGCCGACGGCGATCGCGGCGATCTACGGGATGAACTTCGACGTGATGCCCGAGCTGAAGTGGGAGTACGGCTACCCCACCGTCCTGGTCATCATCACGATCGCGTGCGTGCTGCTCTACCGCGGCTTCAAGCGCAACGGGTGGCTGTGAGCGGGCACCTCAGGTTGCTGCGACGAACCCGCCGTAGACGAGCCCGAGCAGGAGCGCACCGAGCGCCACGCGATACACGGCGAACACCAGCATCGAGTGATGTGTGAGCCACCGCAGCAACCACGCGATCGCGGCGTAGCCTACGAGGAACGCGACCACGGTCGCGACGATCGTCGGACCCCACTCGGGACCGCCCGCGTCGCCCAGCTTGCGCGCCTCGAAGACGCCCGAGAGCACGACCGCGGGGATCGAGAGGAGGAACGAGAACCGGGCCGCTGCCTCGCGGTTGTATGACAGGGCCCGGCCGGCCGTGATCGTCGAGCCCGAGCGCGACACTCCAGGGATCAGAGCGAGAGCCTGCGCGAGGCCGAAGATCAGGCCGTCGCGGAGGCCGAGGTCCTCGATGCCCTTGCGCTGCGGGACGACCCGGTCGACGAGCCAGAGCACGACGCCGAAGACGATGAGGACCCAGCCGATCAGCCGCAGGTCGCGCGCGCCGGTCTCGATCTGGCCGGAGAACAGCAGCCCGAACACTCCGATCGGGATCGTGCCCAACGCGATGTACCAGCCCATCCGGGCGTCGAGGTGCCCGCGCAGGGCTGGTGTCCACAGCGACCGCGTCCAGGTGCCGACGATCCGCACGATGTCGCGCCGGAAGAACAGGAGGACCGCGGTCATCGTGCCGAGCTGCGTGACCGCGGTGAACGCAGCACCCGGGTCTTCCCAGCCGAAGAACGCCGGGACGATCCGCAGGTGCGCGGTCGAGGAGATGGGCAGGAACTCGGTGAGACCCTGGACGATCCCGAGAACGATCGCCTCGACGTACGTCATCGCCTCACTCACCGCGCCCGGAGGCGTCCAGGAGCTCGGCCATGGTGCGCAGAGTCTGGAACCTGTCGTCGAGGGAGCCGGCATAGGTGGCGACGGTGAGGGTCGTCACCCCGGCGTCGGCGTAGGCGTGCAGCCGCTCCTGGACCCGGGCTGGCGGCCCGATCAGCGACGTGCGGTCGATGAACTCGAACGGCACGGCCGCACCGGCCGCGCGGTACTCCCGGTCGAGGTAGAGCCGCTGCACCTCGGCGGCCTCGGCGTCGTAGCCCATCCGCACCGCGAGCTGGTTGTAGAAGTTCTTCTCACGGCTGCCCATCCCGCCGAGATAGAGGGCTGCATAGCCTCGTACGGCGTCGGCGCAGGCCTGCACGTCGTCACCGAACAGCACCGGGACGGTCGGCACCACGTCGAAGCCCTCGAGGGTCTTGCCGGCCTTGGCGCGACCGGTCGCGATCGCCTCGAGGTGCTCCGCGGCGTGCTCGGGCGCGAAGAAGATGGCCAGCCAGCCGTCGGCGATCTCGCCGGTGAGCTCGAGGTTCTTGGGTCCGATCGCGGCGAGGTAGATCGGGATGTTCTCGCGGACCGGATGAACGGTGAGGGTGAGCGCCTTGCCTGGTCCGTCGGGCAGCGGCAGCGTGAAGAACTCGCCGTCGAAGGCAACCTTCTTGCGGGCCAGAGCCAGGCGCACGATCGCGACATACTCGCGGGTGCGGGCGAGAGGCTTGTCGAACTTCACGCCGTGCCAGCCCTCGGACACCTGCGGGCCGGACACCCCGAGCCCGAGCCGGAACCGTCCGCCGGAGAGGGTGTCGAGGGTCGCCGCGGTCATCGCGGTCATCGCCGGTGTCCGCGCGGGGATCTGGAAGATCGCCGAACCCACGTCGATGCGCTCCGTCTGCGCGGCGATCCACGCGAGGACCGTGGCCGCATCCGAGCCGTAGGCCTCTGCGGCCCAGGCGACGGAGTACCCGAGCCGGTCGGCCTCGCGGGCCAGTGCGAGGTTGTCGGCGTCGTTGCCGGCGCCCCAGTAACCGAGGTTGATTCCGAGGCGCATCCGGGTGTCCTCACGTCGCTGCGTCCCGGCACGGGGCGCTCCTTGCGGTCGCGGACGGGCTGCCTCGCGACCCCGAAGGAGCCTAACCGTCGCACGACCTGATGCCCGGATAGGGTCGGGCGACATGGAGCAACGTCGTCTCGGCCGTTCAGGGCTGCTCGTCTCGCGGCTCGCTCTCGGCACGATGACCTGGGGCCGCGACACCGACGAGCACGAGGCCCGCGACCAGCTCCTCGCCTTCGCCGAGGTGGGCGGCACCCTCGTCGACACCGCCGACGTCTACGCCGACGGCCGGTCCGAGGAGATCGTCGGACGCCTCGTGGCCGAGATCGGACGAGACTCGCTCGTGCTGGCGACCAAGGCAGTGTCCAAGCCGGGCAGCGACCGCCGCTTCGACGCCTCACGCGGGCATCTGCTCGCCGCGCTCGACGCCTCCTTGGCTCGGCTCGGGGTCGACCACGTCGACCTGTGGCAGCTGCACGCGTGGGACCCGATCACCCCGCTCGACGAGACGCTCGCCGCGCTCGACGCCGCCGTGACGAGCGGCAAGGTCCGCTACGTCGGGATCAGCAACTACTCGGGGTGGCAGACGGCGAAGGCGGCGGCGGTGCAGTCGGCGCGGCAGAGCCTCGCTCCGCTGGTGTCGACGCAGGTCGAGTACTCGCTGCTGCAGCGCGGCATCGAGCGTGAGGTCGTCGACGCCGCGGGCGACGCCGGGCTCGGGATCCTGCCGTGGTCGCCGCTGGGCCGCGGAGTGCTCACTGGCAAGTACCGCCATGGGACGCCGGCTGACTCGCGTGGCGCGTCGTCGCACTTCGCGTCGTTCGTCTCACCCTTCCTCGGTGACGAGTCGCGCCGCATCGTCGACGCCCTGTGCACCGCGGCCGAGGGCCTCGGGGTCGCGCCGCTCGAGGTGGCGCTGGCCTGGGTGCGCGACCAGCCCGGGGTCGTGGCACCGATCGTCGGCGCTCGCACCGCAGCCCAGCTGCGCGGCGCGCTCACCGTCGAGGAGCTCACGCTGCCCGAGGAGATCGTGAGCGCCCTCGACGAGGTGTCCGCACCCGTACGCAGCTACCCCGACCACGGCTGGAACCAGCCCCCGCGAGTAACACCTCGAACCGACCGGTTGGGCGCTCGAACCGGTCGGTTCGAGGTGTAACTC
>JANMMN010000101.1:0-2149 GCA_031373405.1 Actinomycetes bacterium | reverse complement strand
GTCCGACGACGAGGGTGTCGCCAGCCTGATCGAGGGGTTCCAGGGCGCGTTCTCCTGGTGGCACGACCGGGACGACATCATCTCGGTCGCGGCGGTGCAGGGCGCTGCCGTGGGTGCCGGCTTCCAGCTCGCCCTCGCCTGTGACCTGCGGGTCTGCTCGACCGCCGCCCGGTTCGCGATGCGCGAGACCTCGCTCGGCCTGGTCCCCGACCTGACCGGGACGCATCCGCTGGTGACGGCCGTCGGCTACGCCCGCGCCCTCGAGATCTGCGTCACCGGACGATGGGTGGGGGCGGAGGAGGCGCGGTCGATCGGCCTGGCCACCACCGTGGTCGACGAGCTCGACCTGCAGGACACCGTCGGTGACCTCGTCGCTGCGCTGCTCGCCGCCCCGCTGCCGTCGGTCCGCGCGACCAAGGCACTGCTGCGTGCCGCCCTCGGCCACGACGTACCGGCGCAACGCGACGCCGAGCGACGTACCCAGATCCCGCTGCTGCGGGGGCTGCTCGATCCCGCCTGACCCCCCGGAGGGAACAATCGGGGCCGCCGTCGCCTTGAGGGAGAGGGCCCGGAGAAGGCCCGGGAGAGAGGTTCCGCGCGCGTGTCGATGCCCCAGCCCCATTCGGTCCTGCGGTCCTACCGCACCGACGAGTCGGTCAAGAACACCAAGCTGGCCGACGGCACGCTGCGTCGCATCGTGGGCTACGCACGGCCCTATCGGGTCCTGGTGATCGGGTTCGTCATCACCCTCGTGATCGACGCCGCACTGGTCGTGGCACAGCCGCTGCTGTTCCGCCGGATCATCGACCAGGGCGTCACGCCGGGCGACAGTGCGGTGGTCACCAGCACGGCGATCCTGATCGGGGTCCTCGCGGTGTTCAGCGCCGCCCTCACCCTGGTCGGGCGCTGGTTCTCCTCGCGGATCGGCGAGGGCCTCATCTACGACCTCCGCACCCAGGTCTATGACCACGTGCAACGCATGCCCATCGCGTTCTTCACCCGCGCCCAGACCGGTGCCCTGGTGAGCCGGCTCAACAACGATGTCATCGGCGCGCAGCAGGCGTTCACCTCCACCTTGTCGGGCGTCGTCGGCAACGCCATCAGTCTCGTGGCCGTCGTGATCGCCATGCTGATCCTGTCCTGGCCCATCACGGTTGCCTCCCTCCTGCTCCTGCCGATGTTCCTCGTCCCGGCGCGCTACATGGGTCGCGCGCTGCAGGGGATGACGCGTGAGCAGATGACGCTCAACGCCGAGATGTCGACGCAGATGACCGAGCGCTTCAACGTCTCCGGCGCGCTGCTGGTCAAGCTGTTCGGTCGCCCCGACGAGGAGGCTCGCGAGTTCAGCGGCCGGTCCGGTCGCGTGCGCGACATCGGGGTCAAGATCGCCATGGCCAACCGGATCTTCTTCACCGCGCTCGTCCTCGTCGCCGCGATCGCCACGGCCATCGTGTACGGGGTCGGGGGCAACCTGGTCATCGCGGGCACCCTCACCGTCGGCACCCTGCTTGCGCTGGCCGCCCTGCTGGGTCGGCTCTACGGCCCGCTGACCGCCCTGTCGAACGTGCGGGTCGACGTCATGACCGCCCTGGTGAGCTTCGAGCGGGTGTTCGAGGTGCTCGACCTCGAGCCGATGGTCCAGGACAAGGCGGACGCCGTCCCTGTCGTCGACGGCCCCACCACCATCACGTTCGACCATGTGCGCTTCGCGTACCCGGGTGCGGACGAGGTCTCGCTGGCGTCACTGGAGTCGATCGCTCGGCCCGAGACGGCCCCGGCTCGCGACGACGTGCTGCGCGACGTCAGCTTCACGGCCCACCCGGGCGAGATGGTGGCCCTGGTCGGTCCCTCCGGTGCGGGCAAGACCACGATCACCGGACTCGTCTCGCGGCTCTACGACGTCACCGACGGGGCCGTCCGGGTCAACGGGCTCGACGTGCGCGACGTCACCCTCCAGTCGTTGCACGACCTGGTGGGCGTCGTGACGCAGGACGCGCACATGTTCCACGACACGATCCGCGCCAACCTGCTCTACGCCCGCCCCGACGCGAGCGACGACGAGCTGCTCGCCGCGCTGCACGACGCCCAGGTCCTCGACCTCGTCGAGGCGCTGCCCGAAGGCCTCGACACCGTCGTCGGTGACCGCGGC
>JANMMN010000026.1:0-12909 GCA_031373405.1 Actinomycetes bacterium | reverse complement strand
GGCGCACCACCATGGGGCGCCGAGCCCGGCCAGCGCAGGGACGAAGACGACGTCGTCGACGTCGGAGGTGGCGAGCGCGTCGATGGCCCGGGGATGGTCGAGGAGGCCGAGGTCGACGAGCCATCGGATTGCGGAAGCCGCCGTGTAGACCTGACCGTCGAGGCAATAGCTGGTCTCGCCGCGAAGGCGTGCGGCGACCGACGACGTGAGCCCGCTCGCCGACCGCAGCGCCGTCGCGCCGGTGGCTCCGAGGACGAAGGCTCCGGTGCCGTACGTGCACTTGGTCTCGGCGAGACCGCGACAGTCCTGAGCGAGCAGCGCCGCCTGCTGGTCGACCATGAGGCCGACGACAGGGACCTCACCGCCGTACGCCGTCGTCATGCCGACCACCTCGTCGCACGCGACCAGCCGCGGCATCCTCTCGTCACCGAGCCCGAAGATCGCGAGCATCGGCTCCGACCAGCGCACCGCATCGAGGTCGAGGACGAGCGACCGGCTCGCCGTGGTCGCGTCGGTGACGAGCTCGCCGGTGAGCGCGTGCACGATCCACGCATCCGTGGTCGTGACGACGCCGTCTCTGGTGAGATGCCGTCGGATCCACGCCATCTTGGGCGCACTGAAGTACGGGTCGAGCTCGAGCCCGGTCGTGGCGGCGACGGCGTCGCGATGCTCCGCGAGCTCCGCGCAGAGGCCAGCCGCGCGACCGTCCTGCCACACCAGCGCGGTCGTGAGCGGCTCACCCGTGGCCGGGTCCCACGCGAGCACGGTCTCGCCCTGGTTGGCCAGGGCGACGGCGTCGACCGGACCGCCGGACCTGGCCACTGCTTCCCGGCCCGCCTCGAGCACAGAGGCCAGCAGTGCAGCGGGATCCTGCTCCACGCGACCATCGTCGAGGTACACCGGCCGCACCGCCATCTCGGCGCTGGCCACCACGCGGAGGTCGTCCTCGACCACGAGGGCCTTCGTCGCCGAGGTGCCCTGGTCGATCGCGAGCACCCGCACGACGACGGCACCTCCGGTCACGACTGGCGACTGACCTGCCGAGTGAACCACAGCGGCGCCGGACCATAGGGTCGGCGCATGCGAACGCGGCTCCCCGGCACCGACCTCGACCTGTTCCCACTGTGCCTCGGCGGCAACGTCTTCGGCTGGAGCGCCGACGCGGATGCGTCCTTCGCCGTCCTCGACGCCTACGTCGCCGCCGGCGGGAACGTCATCGACACCGCCGACACGTACTCGTCGTGGCAGGGCACCGACGGGGGCGAGTCGGAGACGATCATCGGCTCGTGGATGCGGGCGCGCGGCAACCGCGACGACCTCGTCATCTGCACGAAGGTCGGCAAGGCTCCCGGGCTCGCCAACCTGCGCCCCGAGACCATCCGCACCGCGGCCGAGAGATCGCTGCGACGGCTGGGCATCGACACCATCGACCTGTACTACGCCCACCAGGACCGCGACGACCCGATGCCCGACGCGCTCGAGGCCTTCGACTACCTCGTCCGCGAGGGCAAGGTGCGGCACCTCGCGGCGTCCAACTACACCGCGGCGCGACTGACCGAGGCCCTCGACCTTCAGGCCGCCCACGGCTGGTCGCCCTTCGTCGCGCTCCAGCCGGAGTACAACCTCCTTTCCCGGGAGGCCTACGAGCACGAGTACGTCGACCTCTGTGCCCAGCGGGCCATCGGCACGCTGCCGTACTTCGGTCTGGCCCGCGGCTACCTCACCGGCAAGTACCGCGAGGGCGGACCGACGGTGCAGAGCGTGCGCGCCGGTGGCGTGCAGCAGTTCGTCACCGAACGGGGCGAGCTCGTCCTCGACTCGCTGTCGATGGTCGCCGGGTCGCACGACGTGACCATGGCCGCGGTCGCTCTTGCCTGGCTGCGCACTCGCCCGGCCGTCGTGGCCCCGATCGCGAGCGCCCGCACTCCGGAACAGCTCGCCGACCTGCTCCCGATGGTCTCGCTCGAGCTCACGGAAGCCGACCTGGCCACCCTCGACGAGGCGTCCTCGTGAGGCGCGCACCCGCGCGACCGAGGCGGTCGCACCGTCCTGGTCAGCCCACAGCACCCGGCGGATTGGGCACGACACCGCCGTTGCTCGCCGCCCGGCCACCCGTCAGGACCGGCACGCCGTCGACCGGGGACCCGGGTTCGGGGCTGTAGGTCGCGCTCGCCCGGAACGTGTCGAGGAACTGCTGCAGCCGTGGGTCGCCGGGGCTCGTGACGCGCAGCTGGTAGCCCCAGCTGCTGATGACGATCGGCGACGGCAGCGCGTCGCCGCCCCACGGGCTCATCACGACATAGCGGTTGGCCTGTCCGGCCTGGGCGGCCTCGCTTCCCTGCTCCGCGATGAGCGACTGGCCGGCGACGAACGCGGTCAGCGCCGACACCTGGTCGGTCGGCAGGGTCGGTGCGTAGGTGATCCACACCGCACCGTGCTCCATGGCGTGCACCGCGCGCTCGTTCGGCACCGGCCGGGTGTAGACGCCGGCGTTCATCCAGACGGGGGCGTGCGGCCCGCCGACGGGTGGCGTCATGGCGTAGGTCACCGGCCCGTCGACATGGTCGTGCTGCACGGTGCCAGGACCCTCGTCGCCCGCGGCCGGGTAGCCCGAGGTGTCCCAGGCGAGCAGCCCGCCGATGCCGGCCGGCGGAGCGACCTGTCTGGCAGCCCGCTCTCCGGTGGCCGCGCCGCTGGGTGCGCTCGGGACTATCTGGCCCTGGGCATCCGAGGGCGACAGCGACGGCGTCCCCGAGCCGGTGGACGGGTCGGCGGCCGGGCTGGTGGACGACGTCCCGGACGCGGTGATCCCCGGGGGCGAAGGCTCGGAGGAGCAGCCGGCGAGGGCCAGGGCTCCCGCCGCGAGGACGGCGCCGAGCCGGGCGGCAGGTGAGGACACAGCAGGACTGTAGGCGTCGTGCCCGCGCCGACCGCGCACCGGCGTCGGTCCTCAGGTGGCCTCGACGAGCCTGGACCCGTTAGGGCCCGACACCAAGCGCAGCACCCGGTCGGCGACGAGGGTCGCCTCGTGCGGGTCGTGGGTCACGTGCAGTGCCGGGATCCCCAACGAGCGCAGCAGGTCGCGTACGTCGGACCCGAGCCGGTCGCGCAGCTCGCGGTCGAGCGCGCCGAACGGCTCGTCGAGCAGCAGCAGGCGTGGTCTCGGAGCGAGCGCCCGGGCGAGGGCGACGCGTTGTGCCTGGCCGCCCGAGAGCGTGTCGACCGTGCGCCCGCCGTAGCCCTCGAGGTCGACCAGGCGGAGCAGCTCCTCGACTTGGGTGGCCCGCGATCCCGAGTCCGCGTCGGTGGTCTCGAGCCCGTAGGCCACGTTGCCCGCGACGTCGCGGTGCGGGAACAGCACGGCGTCCTGGAACACGAGCCCGATCCGGCGCCGGTGGACCGGCACACCGAGCAGGTCGAGGCCGTCCCACGACACCACGCCCCGGTCGGCGACGACGAGCCCGGCGACCACCCGGAGCAGCGTGGACTTCCCGACGCCGCTCGGGCCGAGCAGCGCGACCGACTCGTGCGGTGCCACCTGCAGCGACACCGCGTCGAGCACCGGGGCACCCCCGAGCGCCACGGAGAGGTCGCGGACGTCGAGACCTGAGCCGCTCACAGCTCGGCCCCTCGGGATCCGCGCAGGTGATCGGTCGCGAGCACCACGAGGGCGGTCACCGCCACGAGCAGCACCGAGAGGGCAGCCGCCTGACCGACGTTGGCCTCCCCCGGGCGCGAGAGCAGCCGCCCGATGAGCACCGGCACGGTCGGCGCGTCCGTGCGTGCGAGGAACGACGTGGCGCCGAACTCACCCAGCGACACCGCCGCCGCGAGGCCGGCCGCCGCGCCGAGGGATCGGCGCAGCACTGCCACGTCGACCGTGCGCCAGGTGCGCCAGGGTGACGAGCCCAGGGTCGCGGCGACCTCGCGCAGCCGGGGGTCGAGCGAGCGCAGCACCGGAAGCACCGTGCGGATCACGAGGGGCACGGCCACGAGTGACTGCCCGATCGGCACGATGATCCAGCTCCCCCGAAGGTCGAGCGGCGCGACCGCGAAGGTGATGAGCAGGCCGAAGCCGACGGTCACCGCACTCGTGCCGAGCGGAAGGGCGGACGCGGTGTCGAGCGCGCCGCCACCGCGCCGCGCGTAGACGATCGCGCACGCGGCAGAGGCACCCACGAGCACGGCGATCAGCGTGGTCGCGGCGGCGTACTGCACCGACACCCGGATGGACTCCCAGGCGGCGACGTCACGCGTCGTCGGGCCGTCGGTCCAGATCGAGCGCCACCAGTCGAGCCCCCACCGCTCGCCGACCCGCAGCGAGTCGAGCACGAGCGCGAGCAGCGGCAGCGCCACGAGCACCGACTCGACGACCACCACCGCGACGAGCGAGCGGTCGAGCGCCGAGCAGGGACGGTGCGCGGCGACCTCGGCGCGGGCGAGCCGCTGACGGACCGTGAGCCGGCGCTGCAACCGCCCCGAGACGAGCAGGACGACGGCGACGGCCGCGATCTGCAGCAGGCACAGCGCTGCTGCACCAGACAGGTCGAAGAGCGTGACCGTACGCCGGTAGATCTCCACCTCGAGAGTCGTCGTCGTGGGGCCCCCGAGCACGAGGACGACGCCGAAGGAGGTGAAGGTGAAGAGGAAGACGAGGGCGGACGCCGCGAGCACGGCCGGTCGGAGCAACGGCCAGGTGATGGTGCGTGCGACCGTCCAGGGCGAGGCGCCGAGAGTCCGAGCGGCCTGCTCGTAACGGTCGTCGAGGTGGGTCCACAGCCCGCCGACCACCCGGATCACGACGGCGAGGTTGAAGAACACGTGCGCCAGCACGATCGCCGCCAGGCCGCCGACCCACTGCTGGGGCAGCAGCGAGCGGAAGGCCGCGCCGACCACCACGGTGGGCAGCACGAACGGCACGGTGAGCAGCGAGAGCAGGGCACGCCGCCCGCGGAACCGCAGCCGGTGCAGCGCGTACGCCGCCGGCACCCCCAGCAGCACGGTGAGCACGGTGCTCAGCACCGCCTGGACGACCGTGAACCGCACGACGTCGACCGTCGCCGGCCGGAACAGGACCGCGAGGGCGTCCCACGACAGCCCGCGGACGAGCACGTGGATCAGGGGCCAGGCGAAGAAGACCCCCAGGAACACCATCGGTACCACGGCGAACCACGCGACCGGCGGCGACGGGATCGGCGAGGACGCACCGCCGCCGGCCGGCATCGGCCGCGGCAGCGCGCGGGGCGCTTCGGCGAGGGTCAGCGCAACGTCACCTGGTCCCACGCGTCGACCCACGCGCTCCGCTGCGCGTCGGTGGGCTGGAGCGCCAGCGGCTCGCTGGGCGTGGCAGCGAAGTCGGTGAACACCTTCGGGAGCGGGGTGCCGGTGCGGGCGGGGAAGACGAACATCGACAGCGGCACATCGGCCTGCACCTCCGGCGAGAGCAGCCAGTCGACCACGGCGCGCGCGGCGAGCGGGTTGTCCGTGCCCGCGAGGACGCCGGCGTACTCGACCTGGCGGAAGCAGCCGTCGGTCATGACCGAGCTTGCCGGCCGCGTCGGCTTGGGGTCAGCCGCGTAGACGATCTCGGCCGGCGGGCTCGAGGCGTAGGACACGACGATCGGCCGGGATCCCTTCCCGCCAGCGGTGTACTCGCCCTGGTAGGCCTCGGTCCAGCCGTTGACGACCTTGACCCCGTTGGCCCGAAGGGACGCCCAGTAGTCGAGGTAGCCCTGCTCCCCGTACCGCGCGACCGTCGCCAGCAGGAACGCGAGTCCCGGCGACGACGTGGCGGCGTTCTGCACGACCAGCAGGTCCTTGTACGCCGGCTTCGCGAGGTCGGCGAGAGTCGCCGGCTTCGCGATCCCCTGCGCCGTGAACCACGCATCGTCGATGTTGATGCAGACGTCGCCGTAGTCGATCGGGGTCACCACACCGTCGGTCGAGGTCGCGAGCTCCACGGGCGTGCTCGCTGCGGCGGGCGAGACGTAGGGGTCGAAGACCCCGGCCGTGAGGGCGCGCGAGAGGAGGGTGTTGTCGACGCCGAAGAGCACGTCGCCCTCGGGGTTGCCAGCCGTGAGTGCGGCCTTGTTGACGACCTCACCGGCATCGCCGCCCGTGACCACCTTCACCGTGATCCCGGTGCGTCTGGTGAAGTCGGTGAGGAGTGACTCCGTGAGCGCGAACGAGTCGTGCGTGAGCAAAGTGATCGTCGTCGGGGCGAACGACGAAGGCACCGGGGTCGGTGGTGCACCCGAGTTGCCGGGGCCCGGCCCGCTTGCGCAGGCGGCCACGAGCGCCGTGCCGAGGACCAGGGAGAGCACGGACGCGGAACGTCGTCGGGGGTGCCTGCGCATGGTGTGGATCCGTCCCTCCGCCGGCATTACCCGGATCAGGTTCGAGGGTCGGTGGCAGGCGGCCACCCTCTCAGCCCGGCGATCTTCCGAGCTCCCCTGGTATCGAGTTGTGAGCCCAGCGTACGCCCCCGCGCGAGAAGGGCCGTGGGGTCGGCCTACTCCGAGCCCGGCGACCCGTCCGACTCGGCCGCTTCCGCGCGGCGCGCCTCCCGTTCGGCGCGGGCCTTGACGATGAACGCGTACTGGTCGACGTACTCGAGCCCGCTGTGCTCCACGAGTGCGGTGGTGATCACCCGGGTCATCTCGTCACCGGTCATCGCGCGCGCGTCGACGGGGAGCCGAGGCGAGATGCGCACCGTGGCGACCTGGCGTCCCTTGTCGGGTCGCTCGTAGGTGGTGGCGATCGCATGGACCGGCACGTCCGGGCTGGTGGCCATCAGCGGAACGAGCACCCGCTGGTGCAGCCGATAGATCTTGCCCTGGTCGGGGCCGCGCGTGCCCTCCGGGTAGATGCCGACCTTGTTGCCCTCGGCCAGCGTGCGCGCGGCCATGTCGAGCGCCCACTCGGTCGCGTCGTCGTCGCCGCGTCGGAGCGGGATCTGCCCCATCAGCCGGAAGAACGGTGCCATCCGGTCCTCGAACCATTCGGCCTTGGTGAACGCCGTGACTCGCCACCAGGTGCTCATCACGGCGACCACCGGGTCGAGCGTGGCGAGGTGGTTGCCGACGAGGATCGCCGGCCCGGGAGCGACGTGCTCGGCGCCCGCGAAGTCGATCCGCACCTTCGCGCGCATGAGGCGCAGGGCCGCGACCGTCGCCCAGTAGGTGCGGGCCTGTCCGGGGCGGCCGATGCGCAGGCCGGGGTAGATGCGCGCAGCATCGGCCAGCACGTCGTCATAGCTGCGGTCCCGGTCGTTCATGGGCACATCATCACCCCTTGCTCGGTCGAGGGGACGGCCGCCCCGCAAGGCGGCCGTCCGTCGGTCGTGGAGCTCAGTCGCGACGCTCGTTGACGACCTTCTTGACGAGGAGGAACGGGAGGAGGAACGCAGCGACCGCCGCGAAGAGCCACACGATCACGGTGGCGGCGAGCCAGGTGCTCGCCCCGTCGATGGTGAGGCTGCCGGCGATCAGGCTGGTGATCAGGAGCGACACGAACGTGGACACGAGTCCGATCCCACCCATGAACGCCGGAGCGTTCTTCTCCGCCATCTTGGCGATGAAGGGCGCCAGCACGGCCTGGATGAGGGCGAAGATGATGGCCACCGTGACATAGGAGATCCAGCCGGTGACCGAGAAGCCGGGGAGGATCGCGTCGGCCGCGATGATCCCGACGAGCGCCGCGGCGAAGTAGATCGCCGTGTTGATGAGGAAACGGATCATGGGGGAAAACTAGACCGCGCAGCGCCGGGCCGTCGGCGATTGCGCGGCACTCGCCTCCGTGTCGCGGCTAGCCTGAGGGGATGGTTCCACCGGCACGACGCGCTCTGTTCCTGCGCGGCATCAACGTCGGGACGGCCAAGCGGATCGCGATGCGCGACCTCGCCCGACTCGTCGAGGGGCTCGGCGCGACCGAGGTGCGCACGCTCCTCAACTCCGGCAACGTCGTCTGCACCTCCGCCGCCAGTCCCGAGGACCTTGCCTCGTCGCTGAGCAGTGCCATCGCCGGCGAGCTCGGCCATCACGTCGATGTGGTGGCCCGCACCTCGGACCAGATCGACGCCGTGCTGGCCGCCGACCCCTGGCGCGACCTGGCCACCGACCCGTCGCGGTACCTCATCATGTTCCTCGACCGGACGCCGGAGCCCGACCGCCTGACCGCCCTCGAGGCGGTCGATGTCGCCCCGGAGCGATGGGTCGTGCGCGACCGCGAGCTCTATGCATGGCTGCCGCGGGGGGTGGCCGACAGCGTGCTGAGCAAGCAGCTGGCGAAGGGCGCGCTCGGGGTGACCTGGACGGGTCGCAACTGGACGACGGTCAGCCGGGTGCGTGACCTGCTCTGAGCGGTGTCGGTGCCGCTGCGTCGGCGTCCTCGGCGTACGCCGGAGCCATCCGCAGGTCGCGCTCGGCCGGCACGCAGCACGGCCGCACGTCGACCCGGCCGCGCAGCGTGCCCACGACCAGCAGGACAGGCGGGAGCAGGACGAGGAGCGCGATCAGGTATCTCATGGCGTCTCGCCGCCGGACTCGCGCAGGAGCACCGCGCCGGCAGCACCGGTGAGCATCACAACGTCGGCCGCGACGGCGAAGCTGCGACCCGCCAGCGGGCCGAGGTGGGAGGCGGGGGACCTGGTGCTGCTCACGGGAGCATCCTGCCACCCGGCGGCCGGATGGGCCCAGCGATGCATCCCCGCCACCACTGGCACCCCGTGGTGTCCGGGTCCGACCGCAGCGTGCCGCGCGTCACAGCGCCTAGTTGGGTCACCGGCGCTGCGCGGCGTCGCGCCTCGTGGCACGCTCGCTGCATCAGCGCTGAGTCATCGAGGTGAGCCGTGAGAGAAAGCCGCCCCATGGGTGCGGTCGACTCGGTCTGGCTGACCATGGACCGACCCGAGAACCTCATGGTGATCGACGCGATCATGCTGCTCGAAGGAACGGTCGACTGGGACCGCGTCGTCACCGTCGTCGAGCGCCGGCTGGTCGGCCGCTTTCCCGTCTTCGGGCAACGCCCCGTGCTCTCGTCCAGTCCGCTCGAAGGGCCGCGTTGGACGATCGACGACGACTTCTCTCTCGACCGGCACCTGGTGCGCACCACGCTGCCGTCGCCCGGTGACGAGGCGGCCCTGCAGCGCTACGTGGAAACGCAGATGTGCTCACCGCTCGACCACGACCATCCGCTCTGGGAGCTCCACCTGGTGGACGGCTATGACGGAGGAGCGGTGCTGCTCGCCCGGTTCCACCACGCGATGGCCGACGGCATCGCGCTGGCCCAGGTGCTGCTCTCCCTCACCGACATCGACCCGGACGGCGACCTGGTCGAGCTCGACGGCACGGACACCACGGCCGACCGCCCTTCCCCCAGCGGCGCGCTGTCGCTGGTCACGGCGCCGGCGTCCTCCCTGTGGCGGGGAGCCCGCGGACTGCTCGCCGACCTCCCCCGCTCGCTGAGCCGGTCGGCGCTGGTCGACGCGATCACCCTCGCGCGCCAGACCGGGCAGATCGCCGACAAGCTGTTGCTCGGATCCAACCCCGAGTCGCCACTGATCGGACCCCCAGGTATCGAGAAGCGTGCCGTGTGGTCCCGGCCGCGTGCGCTGCCCGACGTCAAGCGGGTCGGGCGACTTGCCGGGGCCACGGTCAACGATGTGCTCGTCGGGGCGGTGTCCGGCGCGATCGCCGGCTACGTGACGGGGCGGGGCGGTGACCCCCGGGACCTCACGACGATGGTTCCGGTCAACCTCCGACCGCTCGACCAGCCGTTGCCGCGCGAGCTCGGCAACAAGTTCGCGTTGGTGATGCTCCCGCTGCCGACCGGTCGGCTCTCCCCGTTGCAGCGCCTCACCGAGGCCAAGCGTCGGATGGACTCGATCAAGACCTCCCCCGAGGCGACGCTCACCTTCGGCATCCTCAACGCGATCGGTCGCGCGAGCCCGGACGTGGCCCGCTACGTCGTGGACTTCTTCGCGGCCAAGGCGATCGGCGTGACCACCAACGTCGCCGGACCGCTGACCGGGCGCTACCTCGCCGGCACCCGCATCTCGACCGTGCTGGGCTGGGTGCCGGGCTCGGGCGAGCAGACGCTCGGCGTGTGCATCTTCAGCTACGACGACGTCGTGCGCGTCGGCTTCAAGGTGGACGCCGGTGTCGTCTCCGAGCCGGAGCACCTCGTGCACGCCTTCGACGACGAGATGGACACGCTCGTGCGGCTCGCCCGAGCCGTCTGAACGAGCGTGCCCGCCAGGAGGAACCATGCCGACCGACAGGTGCGCCACCACGGTGGTCATCGACGCGCCCCTCGCCGATGTGCTCGCGACCATCCGCGACGTCGGCGGCCAGCCGTCGTGGGTGCCCGAGATCCGCGAGGCCGAGGTCCTGACCTCGTCCGCCGACGGCAGGCCGGAGACGGCGAGGTTCGCCGCCTCGACGCCCGTCGGGACCGACCGCTACACGCTCGGCTACGAGCACGCCGACGACGGCATGTCATGGCATCTCGTCGAGGGCAAGCTGCAGACGGCTCAAGACGCGACCTACACGCTGCGGGTGCTCGACGCCGAGCACACCGAGGTCACGTTCGACCTGAGGATCAGCCACAACCTGCCGCTGCCCGGATTCATCCGTGGTCGGGTCATCAAGGGGCTCGTGGCGAGCACGGTCGGCGGGCTCAAGCACCAGCTCGAGTCCGCGGGCTGAGCGCCGCTGAGCTCAGCTCAGCTCCGCTCAGCTCGGGAGGGCGAGGTCGCGGCGCGTGCCGTCGACCCACACGGTCGCGCTCGACGCCGACACCACATCGTCGGTCGCTCCGTGGACGACGACCCCGGAGAGCAGTGCGACGTCGACCCGCACCCGGTCGGTGGAGAGCCCCGTCAGCAGCAGCGTCAGCTCCTCGACCGCGGCCGCGCGCACCAGCTCGGTCACCTCGACGAGGCCAGGGACGGGCGCGTCGCCGAGCACCCCGTGCAACCGGGCCACGAGCACCGACTCCTCGACGTCGTGCGGATCGAGCACCACCCCGGACACCCCGCGTCGGAGCGCCGTGCGCGCCACGTCCACCGCACCGCACGCCGCCGTCGTCCCCGGCACGCCGGGGCGGTGCACCGCACCGACCGTCCCGTCGGCGTCGAGCCCGATGTGCGGAAAGGCGAAGACCACCAGCCGATGTCGGCCGCCCGAGTCCGGAGCGTGCCCGAGCGCGGCGGTGACACCGGTGCGGCCCAGCAACGGCAGCCCGGCCAGGCTCGACATGTCGAAGCAGTGACCCCACTCGGCGGTCACCGCGTCCACGAAGGAGAACATCAGCTCGTCGCGGCAGACGGACACGAGCGGCAGCGAGGTCGGTGAGCGGAAGCCGTGCGGCGCGAGCGCCGTCGACGTCCAGACCAGGAAGTCCGCGACAGGCAGGGCACCGGCGTACGCCGCTGGGTCACGCACCTGTCAGCACCGGGTCCGCGCCCGGCGCCGTGGGATGCTGCGCGGCTTCTCCGGCGGCGGGCCGGATTCGTTGATGATGTCGGCCGGGGCCAGCTCGACGTCGTCGTCCCCACCGCTCATGAGTGCCATTCCATCAGAACGCGAGCCCCGCAAGTGCGTCGGTGACTCACCGGCGGATCGCCTGCTCTCCGAGCACCCGGTCGAGGGTGGTCACCAGCCGGTCGGCATCGGCGTCGGTCCAGACGAGCGGCGGCTTGATCTTGAGAACGTTGTGGAAGGGGCCGTCGATGCTGACGAGGACGCCGAGCTGTTTCATCCGTTCGATGACGAAGGATGCCTCAGTGTCGGCCGGCTCGAGGGTGTCGCGATCACGCACGAGCTCGACACCGAGGTAGAGCCCCAGGCCGCGCGCGTCGCCGACGATCGCGTGCCGCTCACCGAGCTCGCGCATCCCGTCAAGGATCCGGTGGCCGAGCCGCTCCGCGTGCTCCGGGAGCTGCTCCCGCTCGATCACGTCGAGCACCGCCATGCCGATCGAGGCCGAGACCGCGTTGCCGCCGAAGGTGTTGAAGTACTCCATCCCGTCGGCGAACGAGGCCGCGATCTCCGGCGTCGTCACCACACCTGCGAGCGGGTGCCCGTTACCAGCAGGCTTGCCGAAGGTGACCACGTCCGGCACGAGCCCCTGTGTCGCGAAGCCCCAGAACGCCGGGCCGACCCGCCCGAAGCCCACCTGCACCTCGTCGGCGATGACGAGTCCCCCCGCCGCGCGGACCACGTCGGCGGATGCGGCGAGGTAGCCCTCCGGGAGCACGATCTGACCGCCGCAGCCGACCATCGACTCGACGATCATCCCCGCGAGCGGGCGACCGGCCGTGTCGGCCACGCAGCGGGCGACATCGGCGACGTACGCGGCGCTCACGTCGGGGCCATAGCCACGGTGCGGCCCGCGATAGGGGTCGGGCATGGCGGCAACGTGCACCCAGGGCGGAGCGCCGCGCCCACCCGGACCGGCGTGCTTGTACGGGCTGACCTCGATGAGTGACTCGGTGTGGCCGTGGTAGCCGTGCTCGATGCACACGACGTCCCGAGCCCGGGTGTGCGCCCGGATCAGCCGCAGGGCGAGGTCGTTCGCCTCGCTGCCAGAGTTGACGAGGTAGCAGACCGAGAGGTCACCGGGCAGTGTCGCGGTCAGCCGTTCGGCATAGCGAAGCACCGCGTCGTGCAGGTAGCGGGTGTTGGTGTTGAGCACCGCCATCTGACGCTGACCGGCACGAACGACGTGGGGGTGGGCGTGGCCGACGTGCGCGACGTTGTTGACCGAGTCGAGATAGCCGCGCCCCTCCTCGTCGTAGAGATGAGCACCGATGCCGCGAACGATCCGCAGTGGCTCGGCGTACGAGACGCTGAGGTTCGGACCGAGCCTCCTGCGGCGCTCGGCGAGGGTCTGCTCGACGGTCGCTGC
>JANMMN010000167.1:0-7572 GCA_031373405.1 Actinomycetes bacterium | reverse complement strand
GCGCAGGCCGGCAAGGACTGGCTCGTCGGAGCCGGGGTGGCCACGAAGCGGGTGGTGGCCGTGCCGACCGGGAGCGACACGCTCTCGAGCCTGGCCGCGGTCGCACGACTCATGGCCCAGCGGGGCTGGACCTCGGCGACGATCGTCACCGACCCTGCCCACGAGGCCCGGAGCCTGGCCATGGCGACTGCCCTCGGCATCGACGCGCATGGCTCCGGCACGCAGTCCGGCGACGGATCCAACCTCACCGTCGACTACGTGGTGCGTGAGACCGCCGGGTTGCTGCACTTCTGGATCGTCGAGCGTCGCGATGTCGAGCCGATCATCGCGCCCTGAACCGTCGGCGTGAGTCGCTAGGGTCGTCTGTGATGGAAGAGAACGCGACGTACGACGACGACCGGCTCTCCGACGGCTACACGCCTCAGGACGAGGCGCGGTGGGTCCTCGAGCCGCCCAAGCGAGCGGGCCGTACGGCGTTCGCCCGCGACCGGGCCCGGGTGCTGCACAGCGCCGCGCTGCGTCGGCTCGCGGCCAAGACTCAGGTGCTCGCTGCGGGGGAGAGCGACTTCCTGCGCACGCGTCTCACGCACTCGCTGGAGTGCGCGCAGGTGGGTCGCGAGCTCGGTGCCGCGCTCGGGTGCGACCCGGACCTCGTCGAGGTCGCGTGCCTCTCCCACGACCTCGGGCACCCACCGTTCGGGCACAACGGAGAGGACGCCCTCGACGACGTCGCGACGGCGATCGGCGGTTTCGAGGGCAACGCGCAGTCGCTGCGGATCCTCACCCGGCTCGAGGCCAAGACGTTCAGCCCGGACGACGGCCCGCGACCCGGTGGACCCGTGGGACTCAACCTCACGCGAGGCGCGCTCGACGCCGCCTCGAAGTATCCGTGGCCGAAGCGCGACGGCACCCGCAAGTTCGGGGTGTACCCCGACGACCTCGACGTCTTCGCGTGGATCCGGACCGGCGCGGAGGGGGAGCGCGGCTGCTTCGAGTCGCAGGTGATGGACTGGGCCGACGACGTCGCGTACTCCGTGCACGACGTCGAGGATGCTGTCGTCGCACGGCATCTCGACATCCGCGCGGTCTCGGGTGCGGGAGACTCCGGTGACCCGGAGGGCCTGCTCGACATCGCCGCCGGGTATGCCGCCGACGCGTCGGCGCCCGAGCTGGGTGCGGCCGTGGAGCGGCTGACCTCGCTGCCGTTCTGGCCGGTGGCGTACGACGGGACCCTGCGCGACCTCGCGGCCCTGAAGAACCTCACCTCACAGCTGATCGGCCGGTTCTGCACGGCGGCCGAGCTCGCCACTCGGGAGCGATGGGGGGACGGGAGGCTGACGCGCTACGCGGCCGACCTCGAGGTGCCCCGTGAGCAGCGGCTCGAGGTGGCGGTGCTCAAGGCCGTCGCCAACCGCTGGGTGATGCAGCGTGCCGGTGCGGAGTCGGTCTACTCCCACCAGCGCGAGCTCGTGCAGGAGCTGGTCGTGGCGATCCACGATCGCGCACCCGAGAGCCTCGACCCGGCGCTGCGCGCGGCGTACGCCGACGCACCCGACGACGCGGCCCGCCTGCGCGTCGTCATCGACCAGGTAGCCAGCCTCACCGACCGCTCCGTAGTAGCGATGCACACCCGCCTCTGCCGCTGACTGCGTGCACTGAAGGGTCCATGAGTTTCATAGGACCGAACCAATGCCACCTTCATGCCGTGCGCCAGATGAAGGTGGGCGCGGTTCGGTCCTATGAAACCTAGGGACCCTTCAGTGGCGGTGGAGGGCGGCGAGGAGGGCGTGGATGTCGGTGTCGTCGTTGTAGAGGTGGGGGCTTGCTCGGATGAGGCCGGTCACGCCTTGGGCGTCGAAGTCTCGTACGGCGTAGTCGCGGGGCGAGTGGCTCACGTTGACCCCTGCGGACGTGATCTCGCGGACCACGTCGATCGCCTCGCGGCCATCGACGGAGAACGTCACGATGCCGGTGCGAACCGGGCCACGGTCGCGCACGACCACCCCGGGGATCTCCGCGAGCTCCGTGCGGATCCGCGCAGCGAGCCACCCGACGCGAGCGGCGATCACGTCGAGCCCGATGCCGAGCGCGTAGTCGGCGGCCGCACCGAGCCCGAGGAGCGCGGCGTAGGACTTCTCCCAGTTCTCGAAGCGCGTCGCGCCCGGGGCGACGGCGTACGACGACTCCGAGGTCCAGGTCGCGGCGTGGAGGTCGATCAGGGCCGGCTCGAGCTCCAGGGCGCGGTCCGAGGCGTACAGGAACCCGGTGCCGCGCGGTCCGCGCAGGAACTTGCGCCCCGTGACGGAGATGAAGTCGGCTCCGATCGCGGCCGCGTCGAGGGGGAGCTGGCCGACGGACTGGCACGCGTCCAGGACGTACCACGCCGGGCTGCCCGACTCCCGCAGCGTCGCGCCGATCGCCTCGGCCGGGTTGAGCAGGCCGTTCTGGCTCGGCGCGTGCGTCACCGCGACCACCTTGACCCGCTCGTCGAGCATGGCGCGCAACGCCTCGACGTCGAGCACACCGTCGGCGTCGTCGGGCACCGCCTCGATGACGATCCCCAGCCGCCGCGAGGCCGCCAGCACCGCGAGCACGTTGCTCGCGTACTCCGCCTGCGAGACGAGCACCCGGTCACCTGCCGCGAGCGGGATCGAGAGGAAGCCGCGCAGCCACGAGTCGGTCGCGCTGGTGGTGAGTGCGATCTGGTCGGGCCGAGCCCCGATGAGCTGGGCGAGGGAGGCGTACGTCGCGTCCAGTCGCGAGGCAGCACGGTCCTGCGCCTCGTAGCCGCCGATCTCCGCCTCGAGCCGCAGGTGCTCGACCATCGTGTCGACGACGACCTGTGGCGGGAGCGCCGAGCCGGCGTTGTTGAGGTGGTGGGTCGTGCGCGACCCGGGGGTCTCGGCGCGGAGGCGGGCGACGTCGTCGTCCCCGAGGCCGGAGGGGTCGGTGACGGGAGTCGCGGGGAGGGTGGTCACAGGACTGATCCCACCACGCCCGCCGGCGACGGGACGACGTCGCCGAGGCGCCCGGCCGCGTGGTGCGCCTCCGGCCCACCGGGCTGAGGGAGCCGGGAGCGGGCACTCGACGCGATCCGTAGGATCGGGACGTGGCTGGCCGGATCCGTGACGAGGACATCGTCCTCGTGCGTGAGAAGG
This sequence comes from Actinomycetes bacterium, assembly GCA_031373405.1. GTDB lineage: Bacteria > Actinomycetota > Actinomycetes > S36-B12 > CAIYMF01 > Longivirga. Next base: position 4,414 of record JANMMN010000167.1, on the reverse strand, counting down.
CCACCATCGACGAGGTCGTCCGCGACTACGTGACCCTCAAGGCGGCCGGCGGCGGCAGCCTCAAAGGCCTGTGCCCGTTCCACGACGAGCGGAGCCCGTCGTTCAACGTCAACCCCGCTAAGGGCGCCTGGTACTGCTTCGGGTGCGGCGAGGGCGGCGACGTCATCGGGTTCCTCCGCAAGGTCGACCACCTCTCCTTCACCGAGGCGATCGAGAAGCTCGCAGGCCGCTACGGCGTCACCCTGCGCTACGCCGAGGGGTCATCCGCACCCGGGCGCCAGAGCGGTCAACGCAGCCGGCTGGTCGAGGCCAACAAGGCGGCCTCGGCGTTCTATGTCGAGCGACTGGCCAGCCCGGAGGCCGAGATCGGACGTCGCTTCCTGACCGAGCGTGGCTTCGACACCGACGCCGCCACGCACTTCGGGGTCGGCTACGCCCCCAAGGGCTGGGACGCACTGCTCCTGCACCTGCGCGGCAAGGGCTTCACCGACGACCAGCTCGCCGACGGCGGGCTCGTCGCCCGTGGCGGTCAGCGCGGCATCTATGACCGCTTCCGCGGCAGGTTGGTCTGGCCGATCCGCGACACCTCTGGCGACGTCGTCGGCTTCGGCGCGCGCAAGCTCTACGAGGACGACGACGGCCCGAAGTACCTCAACACCCCCGAGACGCCGCTCTACAAGAAGAGCCAGGTGCTCTACGGCATCGACCTGGCCCGCAAGGAGATCGCGAAGCACCAGCAGGCTGTGATCGTCGAGGGCTACACCGACGTCATGGCGGCGCACCTCTCCGGCGTCGAGACCGCCGTCGCCACCTGTGGCACCGCGTTCGGGTCCGAGCACGTCAAGGTGCTGCGCCGCCTCATCGCAGACGACTCCACCGGGCAGGTCGTCTTCACCTTCGACGGTGACGCCGCGGGGCGGAAGGCAGCGCTGCGGGCCTTCGGCGAGGACCAGAAGTTCACCGCGCAGACCTTCGTCGCCATCGAGCCCGGGGGGATGGACCCGTGCGAGCTCCGGATCGCGCACGGACCCGAGGCAGTGCGCGAGCTGGTCGACCGTCGCGTTCCCTTGTTCGAGTTCGCGATCCGAGCCGCGCTCGCCGATCACGACCTCGACCGCGCTGAGGGCCGGGTCGGCGGGCTGCGCGCCGCTGCTCCCGTCGTGGCGGGCATCCGCGACCAGGCGCTGCGCCCGGAGTACACCCGGATGCTCGCCGGTTGGCTCGGCCTGCCGGTCGAGGAGGTGTCGCATGCCGTTGCCGCGGCCGGACGTTCACAGCCCGCCCCGGAGGTCCGTCGCCTCGACCCCGATGCGCCCACGGTGGCGCAGGAGGTCGGCGCCGTCCCGCGGCTGCCACGGCCGGATCCGCGTGACAAGGTTGCGTCGGTCGAGCGCGAGGCGCTCAAGGTCGCGCTCCAGGCACCGCAGTACGCCGGGTCCTGGGTCGATGCGCTCGAGACTCCGGCGTTCCGCTCACCGGCGTACATCGCGGTGCACCGGGCGGTCGTCGACGCTGGTGGCGCGGCCGCCGGGCTCACCGACCGGGCCTGGCTCGACGCGGTGCTCGCCGCGTGCCCTGACGACGCGGTGCGCGCGGTCGTGCACGAGCTCGCCGTCGACCCGCTGCCGATCGACGAGGTCGACACCCGCTACGCCCAGTCGGTGATCGCGCGGCTGCTCGAGATCGACGCGTCGCGACGGATCACCGATCTCAAGGCCCGGCTGCAGCGGATCGAGCCCTCGACCGACCCGGACGCCTACCAGTCGCTGTTCGCCGACGTGCTCGCGCTGGAGTCCTACCGCCGCGGGCTGCGCGAGCAGGTCGCCGGCGGACCGTCGTGACCGGCCGCGGATGAGGTTGCGGCCGCCCGTCGAGGTCCGGGCTCGAGTCGGCCGGGACCGCCTGATCGGCTGGACGGCGAGCGGGACGTCGTCCCTTGTCGCGACCGACACCGCGGTGCTGCTCCCGGTGGGCGAGGAGCCCGAGCGCGTGCCGTGGGACCTCGTGCTGCGCGTGACGTGGAACGAGGATGCCGTCGAGATCACCGCGCAGGCGTCGCCGGGCGGGCGTCCCGTCACTCACCGGGTGCCGGTGGGCCGCGAGCTGGGCGGGCTCCCCGACGTCGTCCGCGAGCGGGTCAACGCCAGCATCGTCGTGCAGCACCACGTCGAGCTCGAGGGGGAGCGCGGCGCCCGCCTGGTGGCGCGCCGGGCTCCCGGGTCGGCCGACCTGCGCTGGTCGGTGGTGTTCGACGCCGGACTCGATCCGAGCGATCCGGACCTGCGAGAACGGGCCGACCGCGCCCTCGCGGACCTGCGCGCCTCGCTCGGGATCTGACAGGTCACCTGTCACTGGCTCCCGGTGCCGGAGGGCCGCTCAGCAGTGACAACTCGAGTTGTCAGGCAGCGGGTGCCGGATCGCTGAGTGACGAGCGATTTCGGAGCGGCCGGGACCTGTTGCTATCCTCGGCGAGCCGCTGCACCACGGTGCGGAGGTGGTTGATCCCGCGTAGCTCAACGGCAGAGCTCCCGACTGTTAATCGGGCGGTTTCTGGTTCGAATCCAGACGCGGGAGCCACGATCGAGGGCCGCATCCGACGTACCGGGCGGGGCCTTTCGTCCCGCAGGGGCGTCACTCAGGATCGGCGTCGAAGCGGGTCGAGATCCGTTCGATCTTCGTCCGCTCCTGCTCACGGGCGAGCAGGGTGAGCGCCCGACGGTCGGCCTCGGTGGGCGCGAGCGGGTTCAGGCCGCGCGGCCACAACCGCCGACGTCGCACCACGGCTAGCTCGGCCGCGATCACCAGTGCCTGGCTCACGAGGAACAGCAGCGTGAACAGGGCGACGATGGTCGCGAAGCTGCCGTAGACCGCACCGGACCGGGCCACGAGCCGAGGCAGCACGGCGGCACCGTAGGTGAGCATCCCGGCGACCACGATCGAGCCGACCAGCGCCGCCGGCCACACGACGGCGAACCGGGCGCGGTGCGGCAGGAGCAGCTCGACCGCGGCCCACAGCAGCGCGAAGACCAGGGCCGTCGTGCCGACGACCGCACCGACTCTCGAGACACTCGGAAGGTCGGGGAGGGCGCCGAGCGCGGTGGTCATCGCCCCGATCCCGGCGATGCCGAGCAGCAGGAGCAGCAGCATCGCCAGGATGCGCAGGTAGCGGGGGAAGAACTGGTGCCGGAGCCGATGCGGGACATTCGCCGTCGCGTTGAGCGTGTGGTACGCCGAGAACACGATGCCGAGCCCAGACAGCAGCAGCGCGATGACACCGAGGATCAGCGGGAGCCCGCTCGTCGGCAAGACCTGCACTGCGGCGTCGACGGTCTCGCGGAACTCGGGCGGCACGATCGCGTCGATCACCTCGGCGCGCAGTTCGGGGTTGTCGTTGAGGAGGCGGGTGAGGCCGATCACGACGAGGAGCAGGACGGGGAAGATGCTGAGGAAGCCGTAGTAGGTGAGCATCGCCGCGTGTCGCGCACCTTGGTCGTCGCCGTACTTCTTCATCACCGCGTACGGGAAGGCGAGGAATGCGTGCGCCTGTTGCGTGCGGTCGGCCCAGTCGCGTACGGCGGTCGTCCCTGCCGTCACACCACCCTGGTCGCCCACAGGCCCACTCTGCCGCATGCTCGGGCACCGTTCGCGACACGGGACGGCGCGGCTGGCGCCCGCCAGGTCGAACGCGGTACGCCTCGGGCACGGCGACAGGCGCGAATAGGCTGTCGTCCGCACCGGGGCGGTAGCTCAGCTGGTCAGAGCAGCGGACTCATAATCCGTCAGGTCGTGGGTTCGAGCCCCACCCGCCCCACGACAGCCGTGAATTGCCGAGACGTGCGTCACCTCCGAGCACAGGTCGGGAGCGTTCTACGCGCCCGGCATGTCCATCATCGCGAGGATCTCGATCGTCCCCATCGCGCGGTGCGGATGGTCGGCGAGCACGGCGTTCACTCCGTCGAGGTCGTCGGCCTGCAGGATCGAGTAGCCACCGATCCAACCCGTCGGTCCGGGGTCGTCGTCGCTCGTGGGCATCGTCGGCACACCCCAGTCGACCAGCGCATCGCCCGCGCCTGCCCCCCACGTCATCCACGCGGCCATGCTGGCCTCGCGCTCGTCGGGAGTGGTGGTGCTCATCTGCTCACCCATCGACATCGTCGATCGGTAGAGCACGAGGTACTTCTGCACGGCTGGTCCTCTCGTGGTGACGGGTCGGTCAACTGACGGACGAGGGTGCCTGTGCGCCGTAGCTCATTCCGCTCAGCACCACGAGGCTGATCGCGAGGATGGGAATCACGAGGGTCCACAGGGTGGCGAGGATCCCGACGAGGCAGCCGAGGGCGAGCGTGGCGAAGGCGATGCCAGGTGCCTTGATGACAAGACTGCCGAGGAGGACGAGCGTCCCGCCGCCGATCAG